>CAJXMY010000036.1 GCA_913056435.1 uncultured Hyphomonadaceae bacterium
GATCTGCTGGCCCAGGCTGAGACGGTGCGGGAGAGTGCTCTGGGCGGCAATGCCGCGCTGAAAATCGTCACCGGGCCGCACGCGTTCGCCCAGAAGATGACCGCGGCCGTCATGGCCTTTCGGGCGCAGTTCCCGGACCGGAGAATTATCGCCCGAACCATGCCCCCGAACCTGGCCATCGAAGAGCTGATCCAGCAGCGAGCCCACATCCTGATGTATCACGCCGTTGTGATCGACTCCCTGCCCCACGCGCATCGCATCTCCGTCCGCAAACTGGCTCGCGAGCCCTATGTCGTTGTCTGTCGTCGCGGGCACCCGGTCCTGGCAACGAAACAGTCGATCATGGATCTTCTGGATTATGATTTTGCCCTGCCGGCCCACGAGCCCGCCGCCCAGGAATTTCTGTGGACGTCTGATTTGCCGGAGCCGCTTCGGGTGAAACTGGTTGGGTCAAACTTTCCGAAATACCGTCTTGCGAATGTGGAAACCTGCCTCCAGCTGGCGGCGTCGTCTGATATTCTGACCGTGGTGCCGAAAATCACGGCGCAGACCTTTCAGACGCACCACCCGATCATCATGATAGACGGCTATGAAAACATGCTGTCGACCAGTTACGGTGTCGCCACCCTGCAGGAGACGTCTCAGGAACCCGTCATAAAAGCGTTCATCGATGCTGTCGAAAACAACACTCCACAACCTGCTTGTGAGCCGGGCGATTTGAAGACGTGATGTCATCCGTTCTCGATCTTCGTCTGCTTCAGCATTTCACGGTGGTCTACCGTCTGGGGAGTTTTTCGCAGGCGGCGTCCGAAGTGGGCCTGTCCCAGTCTGCGCTGACCAAGCGGGTGCAGCAGCTTGAGGGTGATCTGGGCGTGGCGTTGTTTCACCGCACCACCCGGTCGGTGATGCCGACCGAGGCGGGCCGGCGCCTGTATCAGCGTGCGCTGGATCTGCTGGCGCAGGCCGGGACGGTGCGCGCGGAGACCCTGGCCGGCGAGCTTGAGCTGAAAATCATTGCGGGTCCGCAGATGCTGGAAACGCTGGTGATCCCGGCGCTGAAGCGTTTTCGGACGCAGCGGCCTGAGGTGCGGCTGACCATTCTGTCGATGCCGCCGACGCTGGCCCTGGACGAGCTGCTCCAGCGGCGGGCGCATCTGATCCTGTTTCATGATCAGGTGATCCGGGCGCTGCCGCATCAGGACCGCCTTGAGATCACGGAAGTGATCAATGAGCCTTATGTCGTCGTCTGTCGCCCGGGGCACCCGATCATCGACAGCGATGGCAGTCTGCGGGCCATGCTGGATCATGACTGGGTAACGATCTCTCACAGCCAGTCCTTCCTTGAAGATGTCTGGATCAAGACCATGCCACACAAGATTTCGAAAATGCTCCTGGCAGCCGGTTGGCCGCACATTCGCGTGTCCGGCGCCAGTGCTGCACTTGATCTGGTCCGGACGGAGGGGCTGCTCAGCTATGTCCCGAAGTCGATGGCCGCGCCGGCGGTTGCGTGCGGCGAGCTGGCAGAGTTACCGGTCGGGATCAAGGCGATGCCGAGGGTTAGTTTCAGCGTGGCAACCCTTCAGGATGTGGCGCGGGAACCCGGTGTTGCCGCCTTTTTGAAGACGCTGGGCGAAGTCGGGGGTATTTTATGATTTGGAATTGTGTGCTTGTCTGAGACAAAAGGGAGTCAGACATGGCCCATTCTCAGGGGGAGGCGGTCACCCTTCCAGACCCGTGGTCAGTGCCACTGGACACGCTTGACGTCTCGCGCTCAGAGCTGTTTCAGGCCAATGTTCATGGGGCGTATTTCCGGCGTCTTCGGCAGGAGGACCCGGTCCATTTTTGCGCCGAAAGTGCCTTTGGTCCGTATTGGTCGATCACCAAATTTAACGACATCGTCGCCGTCGACTCCAATCACCGGGTTTTTTCATCCGATCGCGATATTGTCATTGGAGACGCGCCGGAATCCTTTGCGCCCCCCATGTTCATCGCCATGGACCAGCCTCGCCATGATGTTCAGCGCAAGGCCGCACAGCCGGCCGTATCGCCGACACGGCTGTCGGATCTGGAGAGCCTGATCCGGAAAAGAGCGGGCGCGATTCTGGATGATCTGCCGACCGGGGAACGGATTAACTGGGTGGAGCATGTGTCCAAGGAACTGACCACGCAGATGCTGGCCACCCTGTTCGATTTTCCATTCGAAGACCGCCACCTCCTTCCCTACTGGTCCGATATGACCACCGCGTCGGAGACGGTCGGTGTCCCCGATGCCGATATGGAGGCGCGCGAGCGGGTCCTTGGAGAGTGCCTGTCCTATTTTGCGGGTCTGTGGCAGGCGCGGGCGGCTGCGCCGCCGAAATTCGATTTCATTTCCTTGCTGGCGCACAATCCTGACACGCGGGATATGATCCATGATCCGATGGAGCTTCTGGGCAATCTGATGCTGCTGATCGTGGGTGGAAATGATACGACGCGTAACTCGATTTCGGGGGGCGTGGTCTTCCTCAACGAGAATCCGGGCGAATATGCCAAGCTGAAGGCCAATCCGGACCTGATCCCGAACATGGTGTCTGAAATCATACGCTACCAGACGCCCCTGGCGCATATGCGCCGAACCGCTCTGGAGGATATTGAGCTGGGGGGCAAACAGATCCGCAAGGGCGACAAGGTGGTGATGTGGTATGTGTCCGGTAACCGCGACGAGGAGGTGATTGATGACCCCGACGCGTTTCGTATCGACCGGGCCCGGGCGCGTCACCATCTCTCCTTCGGCTTCGGCATCCATCGCTGCATGGGCAACCGCGTCGGCGAAATGCAGTTGCGCATCCTCTGGGAAGAAATTCTCAAACGCTTCGAACGGGTGGAACTGGTCGGGACACCGGTTCGGGTCGCCTCGAACTTTGTTCTTGGATACAGCGATGTTCCGGTGGTCCTGCATCCCAGATAGGCAGAGGCGAAGCTGGCCGGGACCCGGCGACAATCATCAGGGGGGAGAGGTCGATGGACCTGGATGTCAATTCACTTATTTTGTGGCTGCAGGCCTTTTTTGCGATCCCGGAGACGGCCAGTTTCTGGTCTCTTTTGAATTCGCCGATTCTGGTGTCGATGATCGCGGTGATTATTGGCTGGCAGCTGAATCAGCGCATTGATGCGGCCAATTCGAACGCCGAGGTGGCGGCTGGTCTGGCCGAATATCAGCTGGAGCAGGGCGGGCTGAACGAGGCCCCGGACGAGGTGCCAGCCGAGGCGGAGGTGCCCGGCGAGGACTTTTCCGAACAGGTCCTGGAGATTGCGGATCTGGCCAAGGCCTTTATTCAGACCAAGATTGATAATGACCGCGACCGCCGTCACCAGCGGACCTATAAGAAATTCTCCGGTCATCATCCGGTCGCCCGCGCCGTGGCTCTGACCCAGAGAGGTCAGATTACGGCCGATCAGGAGCGGGAGCTGATCAACATTGTCCGGATGGCCAATCGCTACAATAAGGGGCGGGCGGCCAACCGGCATGCGCCCAAGTCGGTCCTGGAGATTGTCAAAGCCAGTTGGGATCGGGTGTTGCGAGCGGATCGTTAAGTCGGGTCTCTGAGCGGCGCGTTTTACAGGAGAACCATCGTGGCGGCACTCGGCAATGTCCTGTGGCATATTCCGTTCCTGGGATTCCTGAACGCGCTGGTCAGTGCCCTGCTGGGCCTGGTGTTCTTTGCGAGCCTCGTCGGAGCGCCTCTGGCCACGGGATTGATGGCGCTGGCCCGCTTCTTTCTCGCGCCGTTTGGCCATCGCCTGATCAATGCCCGGGATCTGGGCGGCGCGATTGGGGCCCACCCGCTCTGGCGGGTCTGGGGCTGGCTGGTGATGGTGATCTGGTTGCCCGTCGGCGTGATCCTCGCCTTCGCGACAGCGGTCCAGTGCGTACTGCTGTGTCTGACCGTGGTCGGGGTCCCGGCGGCTCTGGCGCTCGCCAAGGCCATTCCCGCCCTGTTCAATCCCGTTGGTAAGAAATGCGTGCCCACGGCGATGGCCGACGAACTCCTCCGCGAGAAGACCCGTTCTGCCCTGCGCCGAAAGCCGGGTACTGGCGACCCGCGGCCCTGAGGCGGCATCAGCGCAGCGACCGCAGGGTGCAGATGGAAGCATTGGCTCTCAGCCCTGCCCGAAAAGCAGGCACACAGGTCTTACGCGGCCGGGCGACCCCCGCCGGGTGATGCGGCGCCATTCCCTTCTTGTTAAGAAACAGAATAAATATATAATCAGGGGCGATAAATGGCGGGCGCGGCATCGCTCCGACAGGGGGACGCCGGGTCTGTTTACGGGGGCGCAGAATGATGAGTTTTTTCAAACGTAAAGGGCGATCCGGGTCTCACAGGCCGATTGATCTGAGTGCACGTCGTGGCGCAGGGCCCGAGGCCTTGCCCATTGGCCGGATTGTGGCGCCAGAGGGGCGGATCTCGGCACGTATCGCCGACGCGCTTGAACGTCGCCTGCCTTCGAAGGGGCTTTGCTGGGTGAAGGACATTCTCCTCGTCTCAGACAGCCGGCCGGGCCTGGAGCCGCTAAAGGCTGCGCTGGAGCTCGATCAGGTGCAGGAACAGGATGAGGCGGCTGGCGAATCGGCCGACGTCGCCGTCCTGTTCACCTGCGAGCTGATCGAGAATTCGGGTATGTCCTCCCTGATCGTGGAAAAGGCGTGCTATGATCTCAGACAGCAGGTGGAGTTTGGGTGTGACGGTTTCCGGATTGATCCTCAGAGCGGTCATCGGACGGAGGACGAACTCGTGCAGCGCGCCGCCTATCTCATGGCAGATCTTTGCCTGACGGCGATGGCAGAGGCGGCCGCCTGAGCGGCCCGGCCCGGCCCGGGCGGCAGCGCATTGCGTCCGGGAGCAGGGGCGGGGGTCTTTGGCGGCTGTGGCACATGGCCCTGTTTGTCGGTTTTGCCGCGGTCGCCATGCCGGCACAGGCGGCTGGGCCTGTTCTGAAAACAGGTCCGTGCCCGAGCCAGTACAGCAGCCAGGGGCGCTATTGCGTCCCCGGGCGCGGCGCACCAGACGTGATGAGCAAAGTGGGCGCATGCCCCGGTGGGTGGTCGTCACAGGGGACGTATTGCGTGGCCGGCGCGTCGGCACGTCAGGCCCGGATGAAACGTGGCCCCTGCCCGTCTGGCTGGTCGAGCCAGGGGGCCTATTGCGTTGCGGGCCGGTCTGCGCGTGACATCGAGACCAGGCAGGGGCCCTGTCCCTCCGGATGGCGGACCCAGGGCCAGTACTGTGTCGCCGGTCCGCGGGCCCGACAGCTGATTGAGAAGCAAGGGGCCTGCCCATCTGGCTGGAGCAGCGCCGGGGCGTATTGCCTCGCCGGACAACAGGCCCGCGAGGCGGTTCTAAAGCATGGGGCCTGCCCCCAAGGCTGGGCCAGTCAGGGGCGCTACTGCGTCAGGGTAAGTCGGGATTAAGACCATGCGGCAGGGTCCCGGCAGGCGGGGCCGGGTTCAGACCTTGCGATCATGGCCCTCCCAATAGGGCGCGCGCAAGCGGGCCTTGTAGATTTTGCCGCTTTCCTGTCTTGGAAGGGTCTCATGAATGTCGACCTTTCGGGGTATTTTGAACCGGGCCAGTCGAGGTGCCAGGAAAGCTTCCACAGCCTCAAGGCTGACCTGATGACCGGGCTGGCAGGTCACGGCGGCGACTATTGTTTCTCCGAATTCCGGGTGAGGGGCGCCAAACACGGCGCAATCAGCGATTTCCGGCATCAGAATAAGCTGGGCCTCGATTTCTGCCGGGAAGATATTCGCGCCACCGGAGATAATCATGTCCTTTTTTCGGTCGCTAATGAAGATGTACCCATCCTCGTCGACATATCCGACATCCCCAACGGTCGAAAAATGGCCCTGTCGCTGTCCATCCATGGCCCCGTGGGTGTTGGAATATTCATAGTCTCCGAACATGGGCAGGTGGATGTACAGGGTCCCCACCTCACCGGTCGGTACCTCCTCGAACCGGTCATCGAGGACCCGAACGGCGCCGCCTGGAAGGATCTTTCCGACTGATCCAGGCTTGGCACGGGCTTCGTCACTGCTGATCAGGGTCATGAAGCCGATCTCGCTGGCGCCGTAGGACTCATTGAGAACCGGTCCAAACCAGTCGATCATGGCGGCCTTAATGTCCACAGGGCACGGCGAACCGGTCGAGATCGTAAACCGCAAAGAGCTGACATCGTAGCGCTGGCGAACCTCTTCCGGAAGCTTGAGCAGCCGGACCATCATGGTTGGGACGATGTAGGCGTGTGTGATTTTGTGCCGGTCGATGGTGGCGAGGAAGCCCTCCGGCTCAAATTTCGGATCAATGAACAGATCAACATCCCCGGCGGCCAGAACGAACCCTGACAAGGCGTTGGGCGCGCTGTGATAGAGCGGAGCGCTGACATACATGCGGTCGCCGGGCCGCGCATCCATCAGGGTTCGGGCCAGACCGGCATAGGTCTGCCAGGTGTCGGGAGCCTCGGGATTGAAGGCACGACGGATACCTTTGGGCAGCCCCGTGCTGCCCGACGTATAGGCAAACATACCCCGTAATTTCTGGGCGTCACCGCTGTATTCGGGGCTGGTATCCCATAAGGTGGCCATATCGAGGGCGCCGGGAACGGCTTGGTCGGCGACGTTGTAAGCCGTGGCGATAGAGTCCGGGACCGGGACGCTGACCACACAAAGGTCATTCGGCAGATCGGCCATGACGGGCTGCAGCAAATCCGCATGAGCATAGAGGATCCGGGCTCCGGAATCGGACAAGATATGCAGGATCTCGCGGCCTGCCGCATGCCAGTTGATGCTGGCATATCGTGCGCCAATCAGTCGGGCCGCTTCAACGGTTTCCAGATAAACCAGATCATTTCGCATCAAGATCGCGATCACGTCATCCGGGCCAACACCCTCACTGTGCATGTGACTGGCCAGTCGTCTGGCTGTTTTCTGGAACTGCTCGCGCGGAGCCCGTTCTCCGGAAAAATAAAGATCGCCACTCATCCTGATCCCTCCCTGACGTCACAGGTGTATCAGTAAGTCGAAGTCCCGACCGGGGGTCAAGGCTTGTGCCCGCCTTCTCAGGCGGCGGCACTTGGGCGGGCCAAAACCTCTCCATGCCATCTTTTGAGATGCGTCAGGCAGGACTCATAGGGAACGCCAACGAGCCCATTTGCAAAGTCGAGGGTCGCGAGCAGAACAGCATCTGCAACAGTGTAGTCAGGACCGGCGATGAAAGCGGCACCAGACAGCTGTTCATTGAGCAGCTTGTAAGCCAGGTGCACCCGCTTTCGATTTTGCTCTGCGGCCTCGGGAATTTGCTTCAGAAGACTGGCAGTCAGGGGATGGCCATGAGCCCAGACCATGCCCACGGGCACCATGACATTCAACTCGATGCGCCGCAGCCACATCTCGATCCTGGCCTTCTCTGCAGCGGTCCGACCAAAGAGCGGTGGCTCAGGGTAAAGCGCCTCCAGATAGCGACAGATCGCCACCGATTCTGAAATACAGGTGCCATCGGCAAGTTCGAGAACGGGCAGGCTACCAAGGGGGTTCTTGGCCAGAAAGTCGGGGGATTTCTGCTCACGCTTCATGATGTCGACAGGGATCAGGGGGATATCAATCCCTTTTTCGGCCATGTAGATCCGCACGCGTCTGGGATTGGGCGCAGCCTTGTAATCATAAAGCTTCATTCTGCGGTTCCCTGCGCCCTGTAGCTGACCAAGATGTCCACCCGCTTGTTCAGTGCATTGGCGACCTCATCCGCGGTGTCGATTGCCGGGTCTGCCTCGCCGCGGCCTTGCGCGATAATGACATCAGCCGGAACGCCTCGGGCTACAAACCAGGCTTTGAAGGCCTCGGCCACCTGTTGTGACCGAATGAGGTTGTCCTCTACTGTGCCGACCCGGTCGGTATGGGCTGTGATGACGATGTCTCGAATATCGCCGGCGCCCAGAAGGGCCTCGAGGCTCGCTTCATATGGACTCAGATCATCGGTTTGAAATGAGTCGATCAGAATCCGGAGCGGCCTTCTCGTGCCCTGGAGGCTTAGGACAGGGTCAGGATCTGCAGGCGCCGCGATCGGGGGCGGGGGCGGCGGCATTGGAGAGACCTCTTCGAGCCCTGCCGGGATGTCTGGTGCGGGCGGGACAAGGCCGGCCGGAAAGGCCGATCGGCGAAGTTTGCAGGCCGAATTGTCCGGTGTCAGGGCGGGATTGACCCGGAAATAGGCCGCGCCATTCGGATCGTTTCCGTATCGGGCCAGTTCGAGAGCTCTCTCCTCCGGAGCGGCCCGGCCAATGGTGCACATCATATCCCAAAGAATGCTGGGATTGTCGGAATAGTAGTTGTGTCCAATCCCGAAAAGCTCCGTGGCGACGGCCGTGGCGTCGATGGTCTGATAGCGGGGGTGTGCCCGGATATAGGGCTTGTTCTTATCCGTATCACCAAGCCGTTTCTTCTGGTTAACGATATTGGAGACGTGGAGCGCCCGGTCGGTATCTGACGCGTAAATCGTGATGTTGGCATCGAGATTATCAAAGATGCCATTGGCTGCCGCGAACACATCCCGCTCGACATCGGCCGCGACCAGAAGGATCCGGAATTCGAGATCGGTCCGGCCGTGGCGGTCCAGATAGTCACGTGCATAGTCCTGCAGGGCCTGGGTCAGGACCCGGTTTCCCATGGAGTGGGCTATGATGTTGATCCGGCGGACCTCGATGTCCTGCGTCAGCAGGTTGAGGAACGCTTCGAGGTAGGGCGCCGCTCCGAGAGACTGATCACGGTCCCCATTGTATTGCTCAAGCGACATCTCGCCGGCCGAGGGCCAGCTGAACAGCACCGGGGTCCCAACGTCATAGCTTGGGCTGGCTGACAGATCCGTGGCCAGTTGTGCGGTTCGTACAAGTGCCTCGTCAAACTTGACGTTGAACCCATGGATAAACAGCAGAAGGGACGGTGTGCCCGACCTGTCAATGGCGTCCTGAAGGGTCGTGGTAAATTGGGTCTGGCCCTCCGCTGTAATTCGGGTCAGGAACACATATTGCGCCTGCCGGTCGCTATCTTCAGGTGCGCGACCCCGGGCATGCGGGGTTTCACCGCGGTTTCTGGATCCTCCGGCTTCGACCAGTTTGGGAAGCCAGACATCGGCACGACCTAGCTGGAGGCGCTCGCTGGAGGTGCCCGTGCCCCTTAAAATATCCGCTAAGCCGTCGGACCCCGAGAATGGTGCTGGGATCAGGGTTCTGTTCGTTCCATACCAAACGCGCACGCAGTCCACCTGATCGGCTAGGTCTGCCGAGCGGGTCAGCTCGACGCAGTCTGTTCCGAAATCAGGGTGATTCATGATCAGGGGACGATGAAGCCAGCTCCAGCCCATGATGCCGATGAGAGGAAACAGGGTCAGGCTAGCAAGGATCCGTTTTCGCATGATCAGCCTTTCCTTTCACGTCCGACCCGCCGACACTATTTTTCGGAATTCGGGTGAGATCAAGGCCGGGATGCTGGAGGACCCCTGACCTTTCTGATGGTGGACCATGCGCGGTCAGGCCTGCTGGGTTTGCCACGCTCGGGGGTCTGACATAAGTCCATGGGCAGACCACACAGGAGTCCCTGCATGACCCATCTCTTCGAGCCCCTTGCCATGCGCCGAGGTCCGGACTGGCCGAACCGTTTCATGCTGGCCCCGCTCACCAATCAGCAAAGCCATGCCGATGGTGTCCTCAGCGAGGATGAATATCGCTGGTTGACCCTGCGGGCTGAGGGCGGGTTTGGCCTGACAATGACCTGCGCGAGCCATGTCACCGAGAGGGGGATTGGTTTTCCCGGCCAGCTCGGAATCTGGAGCGACCACCATCTTGAGGGCTTGTCGCGGCTTGCCGAAGGCCTCAACGCCACCGGAACCCATTCTGTGGTCCAGCTTCACCATGCCGGTATGCGAACACCACCGAAGCTGATTGCCGGCGCCCCGGAATGTCCGTCTGACGATGACGAGACCGGTGCCATTGCCCTGAGCGCGGACGGCGTCGAACGGGTCAAGGACGACTTTGTGATGGCGGCCAGGCGGGCCAAGCGGGCCGGATTTCACGGGGTCGAGCTGCATGGTGCGCACGGCTACCTGTTGTGCCAGTTTCTCAGTCCGGAAATCAATCGTCGGGATGATGATTATGGGGGAAGTCTGGAGAACCGGTCACGGATCCTGTTTGATCTCGTGGCCCGTATCCGGGCGGAATGCGGGGACGATTTCAGCCTCGGCGTGCGTCTCTCTCCGGAGCGGTTTGGCCTTCGGCTGGAAGAGATCAAACAGATCGCCCAACGCCTGATGCGGGAGGATCAGATCGATTATCTCGACATGTCGCTCTGGGATGTCTTCAAGATGCCCGAGGAGACAGATCAGGGGGATCGGTCTCTTCTGGCCCATTTCACAGAGCTGGATCGCGGACAGGTGAAGCTTGGCGCGGCCGGAAAGATTATGACCGCAGAGGACGCCCGTCGCGCGATGGAGGCCGGACTGGATTTCGTTGTCATTGGCCGCGGGGCCATTCTTCATCATGATTTCCCGCGCCAGGTTGAAGCCGACACAGAGTTCAGACCCGTCAGTTTGCCGGTGAGCCCGGCGCATTTGAAAGCGGAGGGGCTCAGCGACACCTTTGTGACCTATATGCGGAACTGGAAAGGCTTCGTCCAGGCGCCCTGACGGGGTCATCCCGGGCAGTGGGACTGCGCGATCAGTGGACAGGTTTCAAAGCCGTTTCCTGAGCTCCTCGATCTGGGCGGCGAGTTTTTCGATGCCTTTTTCGAGGCTTTCGCTGGGATGGGTCGGGCCCTGTCCTCCCGTGGCCATGCGTTCCCGCTCCACATTCATCACGTCCACCACAATGGCGATCAGCATATTGAGGAAGGCGAAGGCAGAGAAGAAGATGAAGGACAGGAAATAGATCCAGCCCCAGGGGTGAACTTCCATGACTTCGTACATCACATCGGTCCAGTCTTCGAAGGTCATGACCCGGAACAGGGTCAGCATGGCCCGGGCAATGTCGCCCCACAGATAGTCATTCACATCCGCAAAGATGGTCGCGCCGATTGCGCCGTAAATGTAGAAAAAGATGAACATTAAAAGCAGCAAATAGCTCAAATTCGGGATCGACTTGGCCAGGGTGGTGATCAGAAAGCGCAATTCCGGGATGACCGAGATGACCCGCAGAATCCGGAAGATCCGGATCAGGCGCCCAATGAGGACCAGATTGGAATGCTCGATGGGGATCAGGCTGACCAGTACGATCAGCGTATCGAAGACATTCCAGGGATCGCTTAAGAATTTGCTCAGCCGGCCATCCGCGATGAAGCGAATGATGATCTCGACCAGAAAAATCAGGGTAATCGCATAATCAACATAGAGAAAAGCGGAGTCGAAATCGGACATGCCGGGATAGGTCTTGATCCCGGTCACGAGAGCCGAAAACACGATCACGGCAATCATGCTGGTCTCGAAAAGGGGATTATAGCGGATCCGGACGAGAATATTCTTCTGCTGATCTGACATGCCTTGGCCCCCGCCGCTGATCCCGATCCCAAACGCTGTCGTCTGACTATCGAAACTTTGCGGCACTTTTTCAATATGTGGAAGGTGAACCGTACTGGTGTTGAAAACAATCCGGGCTAGTGTCTCCGGAGCATGAAGCGGTTGCAGGGGACGGAGCAGACGGGTAGCCCTTGAAAAGGGAGGGGGCAGCATGGCCAAACTGAGAATACGGTCGATGGCCAGAGAAGAGGTTGATGAGCTCGTAAGCTGGGCGGCGGCGGAGGGCTGGAATCCAGGTCGTCAGGATGCGCAGCTGTTCTGGCAGAACGACCCGGAAGCCTTTATCGCGGCTGAGCTTGAGGGAGAGCTCATCGGAGGGGGGGCAATTACATCCTATGACGGGACATTCGGCTTCATGGGATTTTTCATTATAAGACCGGAATACCGCGGTCAGGGCTTCGGCGACGTTCTTTGGCAGGCTCGAAAAACCCGATTGCTGGGACGTCTGACAGAAGGCGCTGCCATTGGCATGGATGGTGTTCTCAATATGAGACCTTATTATGAAAAGGGTGGCTTCAAGTACCAGTTCACCAGTCGGAGACTTGAGAACCGACAGACCACTGCCGACATGCCTGCGACTTTATATGACGATTGGGTTGTCCCTTTATCGGATGTCCCGGAGGCGGCTCTGCTTGAGTTTGATCGGAGTTGCTTTCCCGCGCATCGTGCCAACTTTCTGAAGGCCTGGTCTGCTCAGACAGGTGCAGGGGCCTGGGCGGTCTGTCGAGATCAGGACCTTGCAGGGTATGTCATTGTCCGGCCCGCTGAGGAGGGGTTCAAGGTGGGGCCACTGTTCGCAAAAGACCAGGAGGTTGCCCGCACGCTTTACCGTTGCGCCGCTGCGTTCGCTGCGGGGGCGCCCCTGGTCATTGACGTGCCCGATAGAAATCCGGATGCGGTCGCCTTGTTCTCCGAGATCGGCCTGAAAGAGGTCTTTTCCTGCGCGCGTCTGTATTTGGGCCCGGCGCCTGACCTTCGTGATGACTGGATCTATGGTGTGACCAGCTTTGAGATTGGCTGATCCCGGTGTGTTTGGAGCCTGTGGGGGGCGCCATTCGGGGGCGGGGCTGGCATGATCTTATTGACCTCAAGCCATGTCATGAAATCACCAAACCAGGCATCTGACGTTGTGGCCGTCCGTTTGGACCCGAACCCGTGCCCGCCGCCCTGATAGGCATGGAGTTCCGCTGAAGCGCCGGCCCTGAGCCAGCTCTCGACAAGGCCAAATCCTTGTGCACCAAACAATGGGTCGTCGGTCGCCAGAGCCACGAAGAGTGGCGGGGGGGCATCTG
>CAJXMY010000037.1 GCA_913056435.1 uncultured Hyphomonadaceae bacterium
GACACTGGCGGGCAAGAGCGTATTTTTCTTCCCGGATTCGCAGCTAGAGGTGCCGCTCGCCCGATTTTTGTCGCGGGAGCTGGGCATGCGACTGACCGAGGTTGGCACGCCCTACCTGCACGCAGAGCACCTGGAACAAGAGCTGGCACTGCTGCCTGAGGAGGCGCGGCTCAGCGAGGGGCAGGATGTCGAGTTGCAGCTTGACCGGTGCCGGTCGGCCGCACCGGATATCACGGTGTGTGGCCTTGGGCTCGCCAATCCGCTGGAGGCCGAAGGTCTGACCACAAAGTGGGCAATCGAACTGGTTTTCACGCCCATCCATGGCTACGAGCAGAGCGCAGATCTTGCCGAACTCTTTGCGCGCCCGCTCGTGCGTAAAACGAGGCTTGCTGTCTGATGAAACTGACTGTCTGGACCTATGAGGGGCCACCGCATGTGGGCGCAATGCGCGTCGCAACGGCCATGCGAGATGTGCATTATGTTCTGCACGCGCCGCAAGGGGACACCTATGCGGACCTGCTGTTCACCATGATTGAACGGCGCCAGAATCGTCCTCCAGTGACCTATACCACCTTTGAAGCCCGTGATCTGGGGTCTGACACGGCGGAAATCTTCAAGCGGGCGGCGCAGGATGCCTATGATCGCTTCCAGCCCGGCGCCATGCTTGTCGGGGCCTCCTGCACGGCTGAACTAATTCAGGATGATCCGGCCGGACTGGCCAAGGCGATGAAGTTCCCCATCCCCGTCATTCCGCTGGAGCTGCCGTCTTATCAGCGCAAGGAAAACTGGGGGGCGGCGGAGACCTTTTATCAGATCGTCCGGACCCTTGCGGTCCCGGTCGAGCGCCGCCGAGGCGCAAGGATCGATGATCGCAGCTGCAATATTCTGGGCCCGACCGCACTTGGTTTCCGGCACCGCGATGACGTGAAGGAAATTGCGGGCATTTTGCAGGCTCTGGGCATTCGCGTGAATGTCATTGCGCCTCTTGAGGCCTCGCCGGACGATATCAAGCGTCTCGGTGCAGCCGACTTCAATGTGGTGCTTTATCCTGAAATCGCTGAGCCCGCAGCGCGTTGGCTGGAAAAGACCTTTGGTCAGCCCTGGACCCGCACCATTCCAATCGGGGTTGGCGCGACGCGTGAGTTTATCGCCGAAGTGCAGGAGCTGTGTGGTCGAGATCCCATCGACGACGATTTTTTCCAGACCAATTTTCCGTGGTGGTCTCGGTCTGTCGACAGCAATTACCTCACGGGAAAACGCGTCTTCGTGTTTGGCGACGCCACCCATGCCATTGCGGCAGCCCGGGTTGCGGCGGAAGAGTTTGGTTTCGAGGTCGTCGGCCTGGGGTGTTACAATCGGGAATTCGCACGCGACGTGCGTGCCGCAGCGGCCCGTTATGGCGTCGAGCCTCTGATCACGGATGATTATCTGGAGGTGGAGGAACGGATCGCCGAGCTCCAGCCAGAACTTGTCCTCGGGACGCAGATGGAGCGCCACATCGCGAAGCGGCTGAACTTGTCCTGCGCCGTGATTTCCGCCCCAGTTCATGTGCAGGACTTCCCAGCACGGTATGCGCCGCAAATGGGATTTGAGGGGGCGAATGTCCTGTTTGATACTTGGGTCCACCCATTGGTCATGGGGCTTGAGGAGCATCTGCTTGGCATGTTCCGCGATGATTTTGAATTCAGCGATGCTGCCGGGCCCTCACATCTGGGCGGACACGGCGCCAGTGAGCCTGTTGATGAGGATATTTCCGATCTGACCCTGCACTGGCTGCCCGATGCGGAGCAGGAGCTGCGCAAGATCCCGTTCTTCGTACGCGGCAAGGCGCGTCGCAACACCGAGCAGTTCGCAAGGGATCGGGATCTGGCCGAAATCTCGGTTGAAACCCTGTACGATGCAAAGGCGGAATATGGCCGTTAGGAGCAGCGCTCCTGACCGGACGCCGGTCCGGGTCGTGCTCATCTCTCTGGATGGGCATCTGGCTGCGGCTGCCGAACGTGCGGCCATATCACTGAAGCGGGCTATGCCCGGTCTTGACCTGAAATTCCATGCCGCTTCGGAGTGGAGCCGGAGTGAGACCGCGCTGGATCAGTGCAAGGCCGATATTGCCGTGGCCGATATCATTGTCGCCTCTATGCTGTTCATGGAGGATCATATCCGTGCTGTCCTGCCGGATCTCGAGGCCCGTCGGGACTCCTGCGACGCCTTTGTCGGCTGTCTGGCCGCATCCGACGTTGTGAGGCTGACCCGGCTTGGACAATTCGATATGTCAAGGCCGGCCACTGGTCCGGTTGCGCTGATCAAGCGTCTGCGCGGGTCGGGCGACCGGTCACGCGCCGGGGCGAAGCAAATGAAAACTCTTCGGCGTCTGCCGAAGCTGCTGAAATATATTCCGGGTACGGCGCAGGATGTGCGGGCCTACTTCCTGTCGATGCAATATTGGCTGGCCGGGTCTGAGCGGAACATCGCCAGCCTGGTGACTTATCTGGTCAACCGATATGCGGCTGGGCCCCGGTCACATTTGCGGGGCACGTTGTCCCCGGAACCGCCGCGCGAATTCCCGGAAACCGGGGTCTATCATCCCGATATTCGCCCGCGGCACACCGTTGATGCCCGCGCCCTGCCGCATGCGCGCTCCAAGCGGCCGGTTATCGGATTGCTGCTGATGCGTTCCTACACAGCGTCACGGGACACCGGGCATTATGACGGCGTGATCCGGGCCTTTGAGGCGCGCGGGTTCCGCGTGATCCCGGCCTATGCGAGTGGGCTGGATTCACGTGAAGCGATCGAGACCTACTTCCTCGACAATGGCGCCCCAAGAATAGACGCGCTGGTGTCCCTGACCGGTTTTTCTCTGGTTGGCGGACCGGCCTTCAACGATTCGGACTCCGCGGTTGACATGCTCAAAGCGCTGGATGTCCCTTATGTCTGCGCGCAGGCTCTGGAGTTCCAATCGCTCTCGGAGTGGGGCCAAAGTGGCCGGGGGCTGACCCCTGTGGAGACCACCATGATGGTGGCCCTGCCGGAGCTGGACGGTGCGACCGGACCGATCGTATTTGGCGGGCGGGCCGACCATGGAAGCACCTGTCATGGCTGCGCGCGCCAATGCCATTTCGACGATTTTCACCGTCGCATGCGTGCATGTCCTGAGCGGGTCGAGCGGTTGGTGACCCGGGTCGAAAAGCTGGTGCACCTTAAGCGGCGTGGGCGGGCAGATCGCAGAATCGCCGTGACCCTGTTCAATTTCCCGCCAAATGGCGGCGGCACCGGGACAGCGGCCCATCTCGATGTGTTTTCCTCCCTGCTTCATCTGATGCAGGAGCTTCAGACCTCCGGGTATGAGGTCGACGTGCCCGGCTCCGCGGAGGAGCTCCGACGCCTCGTGGTCGGCGGTAATGCAGAGGACTACGGCACCGATGCCAATGTGTTTGCCCATGTCTCAGCCGAGGACCATGTCCGCCGGGAACCGCGTCTGGCGGAGATCGAGGCCCAGTGGGGCCCGGCACCCGGTCGTCAGCAAAGTGATGGCCGGTCGATTTTTATCCTCGGGGCCCAGTTCGGAAACGTCTTTGTCGGCGTGCAGCCCGCTTTCGGCTATGAGGGCGACCCCATGCGTCTTCTCTTCGATAAGGGCTTCGCGCCAACGCATGCCTTCTCTGCCTATTATACCTGGTTGCGCGAAGACTTCGGCGCAGATGCCGTATTGCATTTCGGGACACACGGGGCCCTGGAATTCATGCCGGGGAAACAGGTCGGCCTGTCGGGTGCGGACTGGCCGGACACGCTGATCGGTGACCTGCCAAATATCTATTTCTATGCCGCGAACAATCCCTCTGAGGCGCTGCTGGCGAAGCGGCGGGGGTCGGCCACAACGGTGAGCTATCTGACCCCGGCCCTGACCCGGGCGGGCTTGTACAGCGATCTGATGGAACTGAAGGCCAGCGTGGATCGCTGGCGTGGTTGCGACCCGGATGAGGGCGATGCCCGCCTCCGTCTGGAGGAGCTGATTCAAGCACAGGCGGCGTTACTGGATCTCGCCACACCGGAACCGGCATGGGGCGACGGGGCCCGCGACGCAATCGAGGCTTTGCGTCAGCGTCTGGCAGAGATCGAACATACGCTTATTCCTGAGGGTCTGCACGTTGCGGGGCGTGGGATCGGGGAGACCCAGCGTCGCGAGATGCTGGCGGCCATGCCGGTCAGTGACGGGGGTGAGGTTCTGCCTGAGGCCGCCATTGCGGACCTGGTTGCGGGACGCCCCACCGGGCTTGTGGCCAGAGAGCACAGCCTGACCGCACGGTTACCGGCTCTGGAGCATCTCGCAGGTCTCAATGCGCAGCTGCAGCAGGCGCCTGAAATTGAGGCCCTGATCCATGCTCTGGATGGGGGCTTCATTGCGCCGGTTTCGGGGGGGGACCTGATACACAATCCGGATATTTTACCGACCGGGCGCAACATTCACGGTTTCGACCCATTCCGGCTGCCTAGCCGGTTTGCCTGTCTGGACGGGGCAGGACAGGCTAACCGCTTGCTTGAAACGTATGAACGGGATTCGGGGAAGTTCCCTGAGACCATCGCGGTGGTCCTGTGGGGTACCGACAATCTGAAGAGTGAAGGGGCCCAGATCGCTCAGGTCCTCGCTCTGATGGGGGCAACACCGCGCTTTGACAGTTATGGGCGTCTTGCCGGTGCGGACCTTATTCCTCTGGATGAGCTGGGACGCCCGCGGATTGATGTCATGACGACGCTGTCCGGGATTTTCCGGGACCTTCTGCCCCTGCAAACACGTATGATTGCGGAGGCGGCCTATGCTGCCGCTGTGGCGGATGAGCCGGTCGAGCAGAACTTTATTCGCAAGCACGCTCTGGCGTATCAGGCCGAGCAGGGCGGTGACCTCGAAACAGCCGCCCTGCGGGTCTTTTCGAATGCTGACGGTGCTTATGGCAGCAACGTCAACCTGCTCATTGAAGAGGGGTGCTGGGACGAAGAGGATGAGCTGGCGGACGCCTTCTCGCGTCGCAAGTGCTTTGCATATGGGCGGGACGGCAAACCGGCCCAACAGGCTGGCTTGATGACCACCATTCTAGGCACGGTGGACGTGGCCTATCAGAACCTTGAATCGGTCGAGGTCGGTTTGACGACAATCGATCATTACTTCGACACGCTGGGCGGCATTGGCCGCGCGGTTATGAAGAGCCGCGGTGAAGAAGCGTCTGTCTACATTGGCGACCAGACGCGGGGGGGCGGTACGGTGCGCTCACTGGCCGACCAGGTCGCCCTGGAAGCCCGAACCCGTACGCTCAATCCAAAATGGTATGAGGCTATGCTGCGCCACGGTTATGAGGGCGTCCGCCAGATCGAGGCTCAGGTGACAAATACGATGGGTTGGTCCGCGACGACGCAGCAGGTGGCGCCGTGGATCTATCAGCGCATGACAGAGGTTTTCGTGCTGGATGAGTCGCTTCGCGAGCGCCTTGCCGATCTCAATCCGAAGGCCTGTGCCAAGGTTGCAAACCGCCTGATCGAGGCATCTGACCGAAATTACTGGCAGCCCGACCCAGAAACACTCGAAGCCCTGAAACGGGCTGGAGAAGACCTTGAAGACCGCCTGGAAGGCATCGTTGCCCCGTCGGGGGCAGCGGCGTGAGCAGAGAAAGCAGGAGCCTATGACGACATTATCTCTCAACCGACCCGGGGCAAGGACCAGCCGTCCGGATGGCGAAGGCAGCGTTCAGGTGGAACTCGATGCGCGCTTTGACTCCGGAGCGGCCAAGGTGTTTGCAGTTTATGGTAAGGGGGGCATTGGCAAATCCACGACTTCGTCAAATCTGTCGGTCGCCTTCTCCAAGCTCGGTAAACGCGTCTTGCAGATCGGCTGTGATCCGAAACATGATTCTACGTTCACGCTGACCAAGCGCCTTGCTCCGACAGTGATCGATGTCCTTGAATCTGTGGAGTTTCACTCCGAGGAGCTGCGAGCAGAGGACTTTGTGTTTGAGGGGTATAACGGGGTCATGTGTGTCGAGGCCGGCGGACCCCCGGCGGGGACGGGCTGTGGCGGTTACGTCGTCGGCCAGACGGTCAAATTGCTGAAAGAGCATCGCCTTCTGGAAGACACCGACGTCGTCATTTTTGATGTTCTGGGTGATGTGGTATGTGGCGGCTTTGCCTCCCCACTTCAGCATGCCGAGCGTGGTGTGATTGTCACCGCGAACGATTTCGACTCGATCTTCGCAATGAACCGGATTGTCTCGGCCATACAGGCCAAGGCGAAGAATTATGATGTTCGCCTCGGGGGGGTCATCGCAAACCGCAGCGCCGCCACAGATGAGATAGACCGCTACAATGATGCCACCGGTTTGAAACGTCTTGCGCATTTCCCGGATCTCGATGTGATCCGCAGGTCAAGGCTGAAGAAGTCAACCCTGTTTGAAATGGACTCGACGCCGGAACTGGAGGCGGTTCAGCAGGAATACCTGCAGCTTGCGGCCAAGCTTTGGGCTGGGACGGATCCGCTTGACGCCATTCCGATGAAAGATCGTGACATCTTTGACTTCTTGGGATTCGACTGATGCAAACGGCCAGTTACACCTCCCGTCGCAGCGAGCTGGAAGTCTATTTTGACCACACAGCGGCTGAGGCATGGGCCAAGCTGACCTCAGAGGCCCCGGTCTCTGGGATCCGGGCCACGGTCCGGGCAGGACGTGATGCCATGCGCGACACGCTGCTGTCCTGGCTGCCGCAGAATTTGGAGGGGCGGCGGATCCTTGATGCGGGCTGCGGTGCAGGTCAGCTGGCTTTGGAGCTGGCTCGCCGCGGGGCGGAGGTTGTGGCCATTGATCTCGCGGAGACCCTGGTCCGGCTGGCTGAGGAGCGTCAGCACGGCATGGACCTTCGCGGCCGGGTCGAGTTCCGGGTCGGCGATATGACGGATTCAGGGCTTGGTCGGTTTGATCATATCGTGGCGATGGACAGCCTGATCCATTATCGCGCCCATGACCTCTTGGCATGTCTGACTCATCTGGCGGACCGGGTCGAGGAGTCCCTTCTGTTTACCTTCGCGCCGCGAACACCGCTTCTGGCGACCATGCATGCGGTTGGGAAGTTGTTTCCGAAATCGGACCGGTCTCCAGCGATTGAGCCGATTTCGCAGGGCCTTCTGGCCCGCCGTCTCGACTCTGATCTGGCTGCAGACCGTCAGCGCGGGCGCACCCTCCGGATCAATTCAACCTTCTATATTTCTCAGGCTCAGGAGGTTGTAGCGCGATGACGGCCTCACCTCCTCGCAAGACACCCTTCTGGCAGCGCGTGAGCACGCGGTTTCTGCCTTTTGCGGATGTGGCGAGTGAGACGCTGCCTCTCCGCCGCCTGTTGCGCCTCGCCCTGTTTCAGGTCAGCGTTGGGATGGCATTGGTCCTGCTGACCGGGACGGTCAATCGGGTGATGATTGTTGAGCTTGGTGTTCCGGCCTGGCTGGTGGCTCTGATGATTGGCCTGCCTCTGGTCTTTGCCCCTTTCCGTGCACTGATTGGCCACCGCTCGGACACGCACAGTTCTGTCCTAGGGTGGCGTCGGGTGCCATTCATCTGGTTTGGGTCTGTTCTGCAATTTGGCGGATTGGGCATCATGCCTTTTTCTCTGATCCTGCTCAGCGGCGGAGGTTATGCTCCTGACTGGATGGGCCCAGCCAGCGCGGCTCTCGCCTTTCTTCTTGTCGGGGCCGGGCTTCACACCACCCAGACAGCGGGTCTGGCTCTGGCCACGGATCTGGCAACAGAAGACGCCCGCCCGCGGGTGGTCGCCCTGCTCTATACCCTGCTGTTGGTTGGCATGGGCGTCAGCGCGCTGGTCTTTGGTCTTCTGCTGAGTGAGTACAGTCATCAGAGGTTGGTTCAGGTGATACAGGGTGCTGCCTTTGCGACCATTGTTCTGAATCTCATCGCCCTTTGGAAACAGGAGGGTCGAGACCCGGCGGTTTCATCGCCGGACAGCCCACGGCAGAGTTTCTCTGAGGCCTGGCAAAGCCTCGTTCAACAAGGCCGTTCTGTTCGCCTGCTTGTGGCTGTGGGCCTCGGAGCCGCTGCCTTTTCGATGCAGGAAGCCTTGCTCGAGCCCTATGGCGGTGAGGTGCTCGGCCTGAGTGTGTCGCAGACAACCCTGTTGACGGCGCTTTTTGCGGCCGGCTCGCTGGTCGGATTTGCCTGGTGTGCCCGTGCGCTCAGTCGTGGTGGCGAACCCCACCGGCTGGCTGGTTTTGGCGCGGTGGCCGGCATTGTCGCTTTCGCGGCGGTTATATTTGCGGCCCCCTTGGACTCCGCGGGTTTATTCTGCGGAGGGGTCGCCCTGATCGGATTTGGGGGCGGACTGTACTCTGTCGGAACGTTGACCGCGGCGATGGACCTTGCACGAGGCAGCGACAGCGGCATTGCCCTCGGCGCGTGGGGGGCTGTGCAGGCTACAGCGGCGGGTCTGGCGATCGCGTTCGGAGGGGCGGTTCGCGATCTCGTTCAGATGCTGGTTTCACAAGGAACCCTCGGGCCCGCTATGAGTCATGCTTCATCTGCCTATGGCGTTGTTTATCATATCGAAATTCTGCTGCTTTTCGCAGCGATTCTGGCGATTGGACCGCTTGCCCAACACGCCAGTCAAAAACCCACCCAAGCAAGAGAAAGGTTTGGTCTGGCTGCCTATCCAGGCTGACCCCAAAAAGGAGCGCAACCCATGTTTATTTTTAATGGAGAGTTCGTCAAAGGTGTCGACCTCGTCGATGTCTGCCTCTGGGCTTTTACGATCCTGTTTCTGGCCCTGATTTTTTATCTGCAGAGAGAGTCGGCACGCGAAGGTTACCCCTCCGAGGATGATATGTCCGGTCGGACGGAGAAGCCTGGCATGTTTTTCTTTCCGCCCAAAAAAGAGTTCAAACTGCCTCACGGGCGCGGCACGAAGGCCTTTTCTTACGGACCGGCCGACAAGCGTCAACATGCGCTGAAGCGGACCGCCCCCTGGGCCGGATCGCCCTTTGAACCAACGGGTGACCCCATGCTGGCCGGTGTGGGCCCTGGCTCGTACGCGGAACGCGATGACGTGACCGACCTCACAGATGACGGACGCGATCGTATTACGCCTTTCCGCCTGAATGAGGGCTACACCGTTCCTCCGCAGGATTTCGATCCACGTGGGCATCCTGTTGTTGGCGCTGATGGCGTGGTTGGCGGTACGGTTGTCGACTTGTGGGTTGACCGCTCGGAAGCCGTCATCCGGTATCTGGAAGTCGAGGTCGATGGCTCCACGACACGGGTTCTTGTCCCGGTCCCCTTCTGTGTTTTGTCGAAAGCGCGCAAGCGGGTCGTTGTGGAGGCCATTCTTGGCGCCCAGTTCCAGCATGTGCCCAAGACCAAGTCCCCTGATCAGGTGACCCGTCTCGAAGAGGACATGATTTCGGCCTATTATGGAGCCGGTAAGCTCTATGCCACCTCGAAAAGAGCGGAACCGCTCCTATGAGGCTGTTCCACGACGAAGAGGATGAAACGCCAAAGGAGCCCGTTCCGGGCCTTCCTGCGGCCTTGCCTGAGGGCGAGCGTGTGGTCTGGCAAGGCCAGCCCAACGCCGCCAGTTTCGCCCTGCACGTTTTTCATCTCAGATTTATTCTGCTCTATTTCGTCGTGGCGACGGGCTTTCGCCTGATTGGGTTAAGTCAGGAGGGTGCGGAGACGGTACTTCTGATCAGCGCCACTGCCAGTTCCACCTTCACCTGCCTTGCGGCGATGGGGTTGCTGTATGGGCTGGCTGTTCTGATGGTCCGCTCGACGCTTTACACGCTCACAACCCAAAGGGTGGTCCTGCGTTACGGTGTGGCGATCCGGAAGTATATCAACCTTCCTTTCGGTCAGATCCGCGCCGCGGACCTAAAATGTCATGGTCGTCGCACAGGCGATATCAGTCTGCGGCTTTCGGGCGGCAGGGTCAGCTATCTCAACCTGTGGCCGCACGCCCGACCGTTCCGGATGATGCAGGTTGAACCTGCGCTGCGCGCGATATCTGAGCCGAGGAGCGTGGCCGCCTTGATGGCTGAGACCATCCAGGCCTCTGCGCCGGATGGTGTGCGGGTACAGTCATCGGTGCTGGCCGACCCATCAGACACCGGCATGGCAGGGGCGGCAGGCCTTGCCATAGGGACGTAGGAGGGAAATATGTCCAAGCCGAACGGCATTCAAGCCGATCATCAGCATCATCATAATGCCCGACCGCCAAAAGCTCTGCTGATGGGGTGCGGCCTTCTGGTGGTCTTCGCTGTTCTGGCCACAGGGTTTGTGGCTCTGACCGGGATTGGAAGCAGTCGTGATCTGGGTGGGGCCGCCACTGCTTCTGTATCCCTGACCTTCGCGGACCGGGAAGACGGGGCCGTGATCGCGTCACATGCGGGAACAGGGGATGTGCTTCAGATCTGGGAGCCGGGAACCGGTGGCTTCGTTCGGACGGCACTTCGCGCTCTGGCCTATGATCGTCGGGCGGTGGGGATCGGGTCCACGCCGCCATTCCTGCTCAGCCGGACGGATCGTGGACGGCTTCTTCTCGAGGACCCGAGCACTGGCAAACGTCTCGCTTTGGAGGCCTTCGGACGGGCGAATATGGGAGAGTTCGAAGCTTTGCTGTCAACGCAGGGAGGCTCCCTATGACACCACGCTCGCGGTTCGGAAAGAGACCCAGCAAGTTCACGATCCCGTGCACGATCAGGATCGAGCATACCTATGAGTCGCTGGAGGCCCATGTGGAACTCGACAATGGCGTCGAACCTGGGATTGGCGACAGGGTCCAGGTCCACGGTGCTCCTCTCAGCGTGCCGTTCGGCCAGGGGCTTGTCGTCCGACGTCAGGCGACGGTGACCCGGGCAAACGGCCTTCAACGGGCCTGGGTGCGCTTCCAGGCCATGTTCATTCTTACAGAACTTTATGAAGTCAGCTTTAGCGAGGGGAGGCTCTAAGCATGAGCACAGCAACACTCGGCGCCGATCAGCTCAGTGATTATCTGACAACGCAAGAGCCCGCTTTCGATACCAATGCGGCGGCGCTCGAGGAGACGATCCTCAGCCCCAGATTCTATACCACGGATTTCGAAGAGATGGACAAGATCGACATCTCCGCGATCCGTGAAGAATGGGATGCCCTGATCGCGGAAATGGAGTCAGACCCCAACAAGGGCCACTTCAAACGAACCGACGAATTCGATAATATTCTGGGCACCCTGTCCCCGGAGCTGCGAAAGGAGTTCGTTGATTTTCTTGTCAGTTCTCTGACATCTGAATTTTCCGGCTGCGTCTTGTATCGTGAGATTGTCCGGCAGGTGGATAATCCTGACATGAAGCAATTGTTTAAGCTCATGAGCCGGGATGAAGCCCGTCATGCCGGCTTTATCAATTTCGTTCTGAAAGATTTTGGAATCGGCGTGGATCTAGGTTTTCTCACCCGAACCAAAAAATACACCTTCTTCAAGCCGAAATATATTTTCTACAGTGTCTACCTGTCCGAGAAGATTGGTTACGCGCGGTATATCACAATCTTCCGTCAACTTCAGAAGCACCCGGAATATCGCTTTCACCCGATTTTCAAATGGTTTGAGCAATGGTGCAATGACGAGTTTCGCCACGGCGAGGCCTTTGCCATGATCCTCAGGGCAAACCCGCATTTGCTGCGGGGCGGGAACAAGCTCTGGATCCGTTTTTTCCTTCTGGCGGTCTACGCCACCATGTACATAAGAGATCACAAACGGCCCGCCTTCCACGCGGCGCTGGGTGTGGATCCCACGGAATACGATTTTCAGGTGTTCAGGACCTGTAATGAAATTGCGCGGCAGGTCTTTCCTGTAGAGATTGATCTGGAAAACCCGAAATTCTTTCAGAAGCTTGAGCGTCTGCGCCGGTTGTCGGATCAGATTGATGCCCTTCAGGGACAGGGGAGCTGGGCCTGGGTCAAGCAAAAGGCGCTCAGTGTCCGTGTGGCCCTGACATTTGCCGGCCTGTTCTTCCTGCCGACCCGGCGCAATACCCTGCCCGAGACCACCCGTTTGCAGCCGGTCTGGTAGGAGATCACATGAGCCTTGTCGTTCAACCCATTCTGTTTGCCGCTCTTGTTTGGTGGCTCAGCACCGGAGCCATCCTTTGGCTTATCGGGTTGCCGGCGCGAACTCATAAATGGACGGCCCTCGGCGCCACCGCAATGCTTGTTGGCGCGACCGTCACCATGCTCCAACTGCGTCAGGAAACAGGTGTGATGGCAGCTTATGCGGGCTTTGCAACAGGCATCCTACTGTGGGCCTGGCATGAGGTGATGTTCCTGCTCGGCTTCATTACCGGACCGTCGAAGCAGGCCTGTCCATCCGGCCTCGGGCAGGGGCGTCGTTTCCTGGCCGCGGCTGGCGTCGTCCTGCATCATGAAGTCCTGCTCGCCCTGCATGCCGGTATCATCGTTCTGCTCAGCTGGGATGCCCCCAATCAATACGCGGCCTGGACGTTTATGGTGCTGTGGGGGATGCGCCTGAGTTCCAAACTGGTCGTATTTACTGGCGCCCCCAACATTGTTGATAAATTCCTCCCGGAGCGTCTTGATTATCTGAAAACGTACTTTTCCC
>CAJXMY010000038.1 GCA_913056435.1 uncultured Hyphomonadaceae bacterium
GCAAATCTGTGGCCGTTTCGATTTTTTTTATCTCTCCCGCCGCGCGCTGGGCTTCTATGGCATCTAGAAGCGTGCCGAGCGCCATCTTAGCGGCTTGAGACCAGTCGGCGTTTTGAGACGCGGTCAGGGCGGCCTGACTGCGAAGAATGACGCCGTCAGAAAGAATTTTCAGACCATTTGCCTTAAGAGTGGCCCCTGTGGAGGTGATGTCCACAATCAGGTCTGCACTTCCTGCCGCCGGTGCCGCCTCCGTCGCACCCGCACTTTCGACCAAACGATATTCCCCCACTGACCGTGCAGCAAAGAAACGCCGGGTTGCATTCATGTATTTCGTCGCAACGCGCAAACGGCGGCCATACCGTCCCCGGAACTGTGCACCCGCTGCTTCCAAATCCGCCATGGTATCCACATCAAGCCATGCTGCAGGAACCGCCACCACCATATCAGCATGACCAAATCCAAGTTTGCGAAGAACGTGAATGTCCGTTTGGATATTACTCGACAAGTCGTTCAGAAGATCTTCGCCTGTAACACCGAGGTGCAGTTTACCCGCGATCAAGCCCTCTGCGATTTCTCGGGCCGAGAGCAATAGGATGTCAATCTCGGGAACCCCTTCAAGGGTTGCGGTATAACCTCGCCCGCCGCCAATCTGCCGCAAGCGGAAGCCACATCTCGAAAGCCAGGTCTCTGTATTTTCCTTCAGTCGGCCCTTTGATGGAATCGCAAAGCTCAAGCGGGTCATTTCAGCCTCCCTGCCAACCGTTGAAGCCGACTCGGGACCACAACACCCCCGATCGCACTGACATCAACAGCGCCATCAGAAAGATTGGTCAGCAAGCTATCGTATCGTCCGCCCATGGCAAAGGATCCGGTTCCATCATTCTCGGCTGATATGTCGAACACGAAGCCATCATAGTAAGTAAATCGCCGACCGAACCGGGTTATAAAACGGGCGTCCTCCAAGAAGGCGACAGGCGTCGTCGACTTCAAAGCGTCAATCCTATCAGAGAGAATGGAAACGAACTCCTCAAAGCCTCGTACGCGCGAATCTGTGGCCAGCCGCATCATCTCAGATGGCGCCTCGGGGAGCGGCACATCAATACACAGAAAGCTTTCAATCAGGTCGCGTTGCCCCTGTGAGAGGTCCGGTGCGGTTCGAGAGGCCGCCAATTCAGCCAATCTCTCTGAGATATCTCGGATACTGCGCTCCCCAATGGGCTGGGTACCGGTCAGCGCAAAAACATCATCAACAAAGGCCCGGACTTCTTCGTAAGACTGACCGGCCAAGCGGCGAGCGAAACCCGACGCGGCCCCGTCTCGGTCAGCATCGAGAAAGGCCCTCACACCTCCTTCCTGTCGAAAGGCGCGCTTCAAACCGGCTGTAATCTCCGGATCCAGATGAAGCGCGTCAACGAAAGCCGGGAAGATTGCAAGGTCCCCAAAACGGGCGGAGCCTCGCTCGACGCCTTCAGCCATACAACCCGCGCAAATGGCGGCGTAAAGGGTGGCATCAGCGACCGGACCGTTCGCCGCGGCAAACCGCTCGAACCCCGTCTGGCGTAGTTCAATCGTATCCGACGCATTTCTTGGAAGACGAAAAACCGGGCCATCATACCGACGCAAGCTTTCTCCCATAATCCCTTCCAAGCGAAGCCCCACCTCAGCAATCGCAACAGGAAGGGTCAGGTCAGGGCGCAAGGCCCATTCTCGGCCATCGTGGTCCGAAAAGGTACAAATCCGGCTACGAACGGCTTCACCGGAAAGTTCCAGAGGTATAGCGGCCTCAAGCACGATATCCGGTCGAATAAAATCGCCCCCTAACTGCTCGAACGCGTCTACCGCGCTCACTGGTCCGCCTCCACTATTTCACGAATTCGCACCACCATTTCAGAACGGGGCACTTCAAATTGTCCGGGACGGAGGTCACGATATTCTTCATTGGATTCGATGGACGCCGCCTCTCGCGCACCAACTTTCAGATCCTTCACCGTAACGGACCCCTTGGCGAGTTCGTCCTCCCCAATCATGACAACCGCCGGTGCGCCGCGGCGGTCAGCGTATTTCATTTGAGGCCGCATACCTGATTGCCCCATATAGGCTTCCGCACGAATGCCCGCCCGCCGGAGCTCGGTTGCCGCGTCCAGTGCAATCGCGGGATTCCCCCTGTCGAGATTAAGAACAACGACTGGACCGGAGAGCGGCTTAAGTTCCCCCAAAAGGCTTAATGCCGTTGTCAAACGACTGATCCCAACAGAGAAACCCGTTGCTGGGATGCGCTCACCAGTGAATCGGGCAATCAAATCATCGTATCGGCCGCCACCCCCAACCGAACCTATTCTCACTGGGGCCCCTGATGCATCCAGAGTTTGCTTTAGTAATTCAGCTTCAAAAACAGGCCCCGTATAGTATTCGAGTCCCCGAACGATAGTGGGATCGATCACCACGTCCGCTTCAGGGACCTGAAGGGCAACCAACCCCCTGGATATCTGCATCAATTCATCGAGCCCGGCTTTTGCTGCATCACTGGCACCAATGGCCTGACCGATGGCCTCAATTGTCATGTCCCGGGTCGACCGGCCCGCCTGAGCGAAAGCCAGAACAGCCGCCACGGCATTTGGCTCGAGCCCAGCTCCTGGGGTAAAATCGCCGCTGTCATCGAGACGGCCGGCCCCCAAAAGGTCCGAAACCCCCGACACACCCAACCTGTCCAGCTTGTCCAAAGCCCGTAGCACGCTCAAGCGCACGGCGTCTGAATTCGCCCCAACACTCTCAAGGACCGCATCTAGCAGGCGTCGCGTGTTCACACGGATGGCGAACCCACCCTCGGATGCACCCGCCGCACGCATCGCATCCGCTGCCATCGCGATCATCTCTGCATCTGCATGCGGGCCTGCCGCTCCGACCGTATCAGCATCACATTGCAGGAATTCCCGGAACCGGCCGGGACCCGGCTTCTCGTTCCGCCAGACCGGTCCGGACGCATACCGACGAAAAGGCTTTGGAAGTGTTTGCCAATTCTCTGCTGCAAACCGGGCCAATGGAGCGGTTAAATCATATCTCAAACTCAGCCACTGTTCGTCGTCATCCTGCACCGAGAAAACGCCTGCATTTGGCCGGTCATCGTCGGGCAGAAACTTGCCGAGTGCATCGGCAAACTCAAAAGCCCCCGTATCCAATGCCTCAAAGCCCCAGTTCCGATAAACGGAGGTGACCCTGTCGATCATAGCCGCTTCAGCGTGAAGAGTGGGTTCCCGCTTGTCCGGGAAACCGCGTGGTTTCCGTGCAAGATATTTGGAATTTAAAGCCATCTCTTTCATGTACTCTCGTCTCTCACGGATTATGGGCCTCGCTTAAACGAAGCGCCCCTGACTGTGAAGACACGCCAGACCAGAGGCAGAGGTCGGAACTGTTGGGACATTTGGGAGTGTAGAGGCCAACCAGTTCAGACCACGCCTCCGAGGCGCGTCATGCACAATGGTGATGGGCACTGGTTCTCATGCCTCAGCGATTAGGAGGCTTAGAATTGTCTGTCAACTACCAGACCAAGGCTTGCTTGAGCTGAGCTCTGATCGACGGAGGCAGATCATCAGCGCGACCGTGACCTTTAATATCGGGGGGCGCATCTTCAACTTTCAGATAACGCCAGCCCTGAAAGGGGCGCTTCGGTACAGGCTCAACCATCACAATTTCGGGGTCCAATCCGATCTCACATGCGCGACGCCCCGCCCTGTCGGTAAATGATTTTACTGCAGTGATTTTTTGTCGGACCTGGATCAGGCCCCGAATGACCCAATACAGGGACCCATCGTCTAACAGCTCTTCTGCCCGCTTGGGCACCATGCGGGTGTGATGATAGGGCTGCTTCGCCGTCTTCATCAGATGGCGCTGCCAGATGCGGAGGTCTTCGATTTCATCCGCCCCGACGCACAGTTTAACCATGTGAAGTGTCATGCATGTAGATCATAGGATGGCGCTGATCATAGAAAAGCCTGACAACTGGATTTATCTGTGCGACGTTCCCGCCCTCGTCTCAACAGGGCGCGCTTTCGCATTGGGATGGGCCGCCATGTAGCTTGTCTCAGCCTCGGCCGTCGCGAAAAAAAATGTTGCTTCCAGTATGACCGCCTCATAGTCCTGATGAAACCGTCGGAAAGCTGCCTGAGCTTCGATTGCAAGCTTGTAGGTCGATATGTAGCTTAACTGCCAGACTGGATCATACTCCAACAAATAGGACTGTTTAAAAGAGACCAAACGTCCTCCCTGCGGCCCGGCGACCGGATGAGGAAGCGTGTAATCGACCCTGAGAAATCGCCGCGACAAGGGGTCAAGCCACGCCTCCGCCCTCAGGTTCTGGATAGCCCAAATGTCAAAATCGGTATCATTGACAGACGGGACGGGACGATAGTCTATTCGCCAGGCGTCACCCCGGTCCGTGATATGAACCGTACCCGACAGGCTGTCTGCGAGGTCGTCAGGAAAAAGGCGCCCATCGGGCGCTTCTTCCTGCGCCCAGGACTGCGCAACCCGATCAAGACCGGCATCCTGTCCATGCGCCTCCAGCTGCTGCCATCTTTGCGCCCTATTTCGTCTGGGGTCGTAATTGTAGATCCGTCGCGCCGATCCATTGGACAATTCGACAGTAAAGGCCGCCCTCACACTCGGGGGGACATCTGACGCTCGCAAGGCGTCTTCAAGCACACCCTCCGGCAAGATCGCCTGAAACAAAAAGACCACTGCAGAATACACGCAGGAACATGTGATCAGGAAATATGGCACCCATGAGGCGTGCCTCGGAGTGGCCACATGCCCATCGATCTCACCTCAGGCCAACCTGATCCATCAGTCGTCACGAAAGCGGTTTGTAATCGGATAGCGCCGATCGCGTCCAAAATTTCTGGGTCCAATTTTGACGCCGGGCGGGGCCTGGCGGCGTTTATATTCAGCGACATAGAGAAGGTGCTCAATCCGTCGGACAACGCTCTCATCATGCCCGCGAGCGACGATATCACCAACGTCCTCCTCATGATCAACTAAGCCCCGCAGAATATCGTCCAGAACTTCATATGAGGGTAGGCTATCTTCATCCTTCTGATCCTCCCGCAATTCGGCGCTGGGCGGCTTGGTAATGATCCGATCAGGAATGACGGTACCAGCCGGCCCCAAGACACCCTCGGGATGGTGATGGTTTCGCCAACGAGACAAGCTGACAACCTCTGTTTTGTAGAAATCTTTCAGTGCGTTATAGCCTCCACACATATCACCGTAGAGGGTCGCATAACCAACGGCCATTTCAGATTTGTTTCCGGTGGTGACCACCATATAGCCAAATTTGTTCGACAAGGCCATCAGCGTAAGCCCGCGAAGCCGGGACTGAATATTTTCTTCAGTCGTGTCCGGCTTTTTACTCTCAAAGATCGGAGTCAGCATCTGCCCGACGGCATTCACGCCAGCCTCGATATGAAGGGTGTCATACCTGACACCGAGTTTTTCGGCACAGTCTCGGGCATCCTCTAGGCTCTCGGTCGATGTATATTTCGAGGGCATCATCACACACCACACGCGCTCCGGTCCCAGCGCATCGACCGCTATCGCGGCCGTCAAAGCGCTATCAATTCCGCCAGACAGACCCAAAACCACACCTGGAAACCCGTTCTTCGTGACATAGTCACTCAAGGCCAATACCGTCGCCCGATAGTCCGCCTCACAAGGATCCATATTATCTGTCCCTGTGTCTGGGGCATGCTGGAACCGGCCTTCGGAAAACGTGACACATGCTGTCCCCGGACGAAACTCATCCCCAAACTGGCAACGCTCCGCAAATCGTCCGTTGGTCGCATAACTTGCGCCATCGAAAACCAACTCATCCTGTCCGCCGACCTGGTTGACGAAGAGATACGGTAGTTGGAGATCTGCCCAAGCATCAAAAGCCTGGGCACGTTCCGCCTGAATAGTCCGGCGCCAGGGAGAGGCATTCGGCGCGATGATCAACTCCGCGCCCGCATCTTTAAGCGCAGACGGCACGCGGCGATACCAGAGGTCCTCACATATCGCCACACCGACATTGACACCTGAAATGCAGAACACCGAGCCCGGTGTCGTTCCGCCCGTGAAAAGCCTGACCTCGTCAAATACGCCGTAATTGGGCAGTTCATACTTGTCGTACCGCCCGGTAATTTTACCGGACTGCAACAGGATAACAGAATTGAAAAGGTCCCGTCCTTCTTTCCAAGGCGTCCCGATCAGGATCGCAGGACCATCCTCCGTAATCGGGGCCAGAGCCTCTATGGCCAGTCGGCACATATCGACAGCGCTTGGTTTCAAGACCAGATCCTCTGGAGGATAGCCGATGATAAAGAGTTCGGGAAAAACAAGAAGGTCCGCACCGACCCGAGAGGCTTCAATGTGGGCCCGTCTGGCCATTTCCTGATTACCGGAAATGTCACCAACGATTGGGTTGAGTTGAGCGGCCAGAATTTTCAAAGATCGGGTCATATGGCTGAACTATGAGAGACCAGGCACTCTGAAAAGCCCTTTCACGATTTAAGCGCTGCTTCTAATGCATCACAAACCCGGTTGATCTGCACCTCGCTGAGATAAGGGTGCATTGGCAAGCTGAGTGCTTCACGAGCGGCAGCTTCGCATGCTGGCAGAGGTCCGAAGGTCGCACAATGGGCGAAAGCCGGCATCTCGTGAATGGCCATGTCATAATAGATACCTGTGGGAACGCCGGCTTCAGAAAGTTTGGCACGAACCCGATCTCGTCCTGGAATACGGATGGTATAGAGACCATAACCATTTTCCTGACCCGGGAGAGCTTCCTGCTTTTCAACCAGGTCGGCCAGCCGTACATCGTATAACCGGGCCGCGGTGGTCCTGCGCGCCCGTTCCATCTCAAACAGGCCGAGTTTCTCAGTGACCACGGCACATTGGATCGAGTCACACCGACCATTTATGCCAACCCGGACCGACTCTTTGCGGTTATCACCCGTACCATGCCACCGAATAGACCGGAGCCTATCGGCAAAGGCTTTCTCCCGTGCAAGAATGGCGCCGCCGTCGCCATAACCACCCAATGTTTTGGTCGGATAGAAACTGGTCGCGGTAATCTCCGCGATGTTGCCGACCCACCGATCATTGTCTTTTCCGCCAAAAGCCTGCGCACCATCTGCGATCACCCGGAGACCATGCAGGTCTGCAACGGCTTGAATGGCAGGATAGTCGGCGGGAAGTCCATAGAGGTCGACAGGCATTATGGCCCGCGGGGTGAGGTCTCCCGCCTTTTTCACAGCGTCCACTTTGCGGGCCAGATCAACCGGATCCATATTGAAAGTTCGCGGGTCGATATCAACCAGAACCGGAAAGGCACCAGACAACAGCACAGCGTTTGCAGTAGCGTTATAGGTAAATCCCGGGATGAAAATGGCGTCGCCTGCTCCGACACCCATGGCCAAGAGCGGCATCACCAAAGCCTGTGTCCCTGAGCCAACAGCCACCGCATCGGCCGCGCCGGTAAAATCAGCCAGCCGACGTTCGCATTCTTCGACTTCCGGACCTCCGATGTAGCGGCCATGGTCCAGAATATCACACCAGCGTCTCTCCAGTGCCGGTCGAATTAAGGCCTGCTGCGTTGTCAGGTCGAAGAGCTGAATGGGCGCATCGACCGGAAGTTCGATCAGTTCACCCAGTGTCGGATCAGAATAGGCCATTACAAGATTCCTAAATCACGAAGAGCAGCAGTATCTGCCTGTTCAGCAAGACGGACGGCCAAAGCGGCTTCTCGACCCGGTATCGCGCAGGTACGTTCCCCAAGGCATGCTGAAAAAAATGCCTCGTCAGCCAGACCAAGAGGGTCGCCCACCTTATCGGAGACATCTGATGAGATGGGAAAGGGCGTGGTGTTTTCAATTGTCCGCTCAAGGAAATCAATCCGTACCTTGCCAGAGGGATAGTCCAGATGCATCCGCCTGTCGCGCGCAGACGCGCTTCGGCTAGCCGACAGCGTGACCTTGGTCGCTCCATAATGAAGGACAGCTGAGGCCTCATCCAAGTGCGCCGTGTGAAGACGTTTCCCTGTCGCATGAACTCTGGCAGGCTCTCCCAGAAGTCGCGCGACCATATCCAGATCATGGATCATCAGGTCCCACACCACAGACACATCGCCGGCTCTATTATCGACCGCCGGAGGCGACATCCGCCAGGTCTCTATAGAGTGAGGAGTTTCCGGAATATCAAAAAGCCCCATGGCCTCCAAAACGAAACGTTCCTGATGACCAACTTGCAGGATTTTTGCGGCCGCATCTGCCTTGGCAACCAAGCGATCAGCGCCAGCGCCGTTTAAAGCAAGAGGTTTCTCAACCATGACGTGACATCCGGCAGACAGGGCTTCGGAGACGATTGGCTCGTGAAAAACCGCAGGGCTGGCCACAATGACTGCATCCAAATTCGCGAAGAGGCTTTGCTGGCAGGCGAAGGCATGGACCTGATAATCACTGGCAAGAGCACAGCATCGTTTTTCGTCCGGGTCATAGACCCCTACAAACTGGGCTTTGGTTGCCGCATCAATTTTCGCTGCGTGATACCGGCCAAAGACGCCCGCACCAACCAAGCCAACCTTCAGCTGAACCATAAACGACTCCACTTTTTCCCACCACCCTTACAGAACGCTCGCTTTGCACGACAAGCGTCCATGTCGGCTGCTATCATCACATGGCATTACGATTTCTTACCATCAGGGCTTTTCATCATCAGAGAGACCCGCCAGATAAGGACGCATCGAAAAGAGGATAACAGCATGAACACGATAACATCACGCGGCTGGGCTCTGGCAAATCGCCCGGTTGGCGCGCCGAAAGCATCAGACTTCTCCCTCAAAACAAGCGAGGCTCCAGCGCCGAAAGAGGGTGAAATACAAGTTCGGAATTCCTGGATGTCTGTTGATCCCTACATGCGCGGCCGCATGTATGATCGCGAAAGCTATGTTCCTCCATTCCAGATTGGCGAGCTGCTCCAGGGTGGGGCTATCGGACGGGTCACCGCCTCGGCTCACCCGGACTTCAAAATCGGTGACCTCGTTCAGTCGATGGCTGGTTGGCGCGAAGCATGGACAGCACACCCGGACGCGGTTTTGGCAAGCGCGAGACCTGGCGATACCGGCCTGCCAGAAAGCGCTTTCCTCGGAATTGCAGGCATGCCGGGACTGACTGCCTATGCCGGTATTCTGCGTGTTGCCGAACTGAAGCAGGGGGATACCGTTCTGGTCTCCGGGGCGGCCGGCGCGGTAGGTTCCGCTGTTGTTCAGATTGCCAAGATCAAGGGGTGCACAGTCATTGGGTCTGCGGGCGGCCCGGACAAGGTGGCTTTCGTAAAATCTCTCGGCGCCGATGCCTGCATCGATTATCATGAGGCAAGCAGTTATGAGGGGCTGCTGTCAGCACTCAGGGCGGCGGCGCCAAAAGGAATTGATGTCTATTTCGACAATGTCGGCGGTGATCATTTCCAGGCAGCCATTGAACTGGCAAGGCCAATGGCGCGGATGGCCATCTGCGGGATGATTTCACAGTATAATGACACCGAGCCCCGACCGGGACCGAACAACGTCATCCAGATTGTGGGCAAACAGCTCCAGATCAGAGGATTCATCGTCTCCACTCACGCGGACATGCAAAACGATTTCATGGCGGACATGGCCCAATGGATTGCATCCGGAGCATTAAAATTTCAGGAGACTGTTATGGATGGCATTGAGGCCGCACCGGCGGCCTTTATGGGGCTTTTTTCCGGCCAGAATAAGGGAAAGATGCTTGTAAAATTGAGCTGAGCTGTTGTCCGGAGGTCCAAGAGGTGAACGGTGGTTCCTGTCTTTTTGATGCCTGCATCATTGTGGACTGGAGCGCCGCCTCCAGACCCGCGACGGGCATGGACTCCATATGGATCGGGGACCGCTACCGATGCTCGGCGGGAGACAGTTTCTACTCAGCCTACAACCCGTCCACCCGCCTGGCTGCACAGGAGCTTTTGTTCACTCTGATCCGGGGTCACTTGGACTCCGGTCACCGGGTTCTCGTTGGATTCGACTTTGCGTTAGGGTTCCCGGCCGGGACGGCCCGGGCCCTTAATCTTGATATGGAACGCGGCGAAGAATGGCGGGCTCTGCATCAGCTCTTTGCAGATCGCATGCTTCAAAGAAACGATAATGCAAACGACCGTTTCGATTTTGCCGAAGAGCTGAATGCCCGAATGAGCGGCGGTGCATCACCGTTTTGGGGCGCACCGCACAGGCGGCCGGACAGTCCCTACCTCAGTAAGACTAAGCGTAACCGGTCCGTTTGGAAAGATTGCCCTTCCGATCACCGCAGAACGGATGAGTGGATCAAGACAAGGTTCGCCGCCAACCCGAAGTCCGTCTGGCAGCTGGCTTATGTTGGCGCTGTTGGAAGCCAGGTCCTGTTGGGCCTGCCAACCATTTCTGCGTTGAGAGACCAACTGCCCGAAAGTCGTATCTGGCCCTTCGAAACGGGTTTCCTCAATCTCTCATCCGGCCTGCCGCCCGACCTGAAATGCATTTTTTCGGAGGTCTACCCCTCAACCGTCCAAACACGCCTTCTAAAGGGCGATATCAAAGATGCTGAGCAAGTCCGCGCCCTGTCCAGACAACTGTTAAACGCTGACAAAAACGGGATTTTGGGCCACGCCTTTGGCAAGCCCACAGGCCTTGAAGTTGAGGAAATTTTCGAGATTGTGTCTGAAGAGGGCTGGATTCTGGCAATATAGGGCGGAATCACCTGTATTTATGGGGCATACGGGATATTCACCAAACCCGAATCATGGACATGTCACATCGCGGCGTACTTTGCCGTCAACTAGAAGGAGAGCCCAATGAACAAGGGTGAGCTGACCAAAGCAGTAGCTGAAGCTACCAGCATGTCACAGGCTGAAGCTGGCCGCGCAGTAGACGCAGTTTTCGATGCGATTTCCGGCGCTGTAAAAAAGCGCGACTCTGTCGCCATCGCGGGTTTCGGAACATTTGTTGCGAAGACACGTGGCGCTCGTGAAGGCCGGAACCCGGCGACGGGGGAGAAAATTCAGATTGCAGAGAAGACCTCAGCGGCTTTCAAGCCTGCATCTGTTCTCAAAGACATTTAAGTCGTCTTTTTCGAAATATCAGGACGGCGCGTTACCCTATGTGACGCGCCGTTCTTCTTTCCAGCACCCACCATTGCAGACCTCCGGCGATGACCAAGGCCAAGCCAACGCCTTCCATCATCCCGACCGCCCCCCTGTTGAAGGAGATGCCGAGTAGATAAGTGGCGGGGATCATGAGTATGAAAAATGAGCCCACATGGATGATACTGGGCAGCCAGATCACCCCCTGGGCCCGCAACGCCATTGAAGCGACCGCCTGTAAACCATCAAAGGTTGTCGCGACTGCAGCATAAACGAGGAGTACCGCAATCATGGGAGCCAGAACGAGTCCATCGATTTCCGCCTCCAGATCCACAAGTCCACGAGCCACCCAAGGGCCGAACAAGACAAGAATAATCGCCAAAAAACCACCTGTCACAAAGGTTGCGGCTATGCCGAGGCGTGATGCTCTCTGCACACCATCCTGATCACCCCGACCACAATACTCCGCAACTCTGACGCTGGTGGCAGTGCCGATTCCGACAAAGAACATAAAGCAGACACCCATCACCTGAACGGTATAGCCATAGGCCGCATTCACGCCGAGGCTGATAAAGCTCGCAATCACATAAGTCATATTGAAGCCCCCCCATTCGGCAACATTGCTCACTGCCGTCCCGAAGCCAACAGCCAGCTGGCGGCGGGGCTCATCCGATGGCCCCTTCCCAGACCTCTGTAGTGCTGGTGTGAGCCAGACAACCAGACCCAGAAGGAGGATCGTGATCATCCATCTGGATCCTGTGGTCGCCCAGGCCACACCCTCCGCTCCAAGCTGCGGCAGCCCCCAAAAGCCCGCTACAAGCGCCAAATCAATGACAAGGTTCGCGACAACACCAAAATACATGACCCACGTCACGAGGAGAGGACGTCGAAGTGCTTCCAGATAGAAACTGCAAACCATCGAGATCATGAAACCGCTAAGCCCCAGCGCCAAAATTCTCGTGACTTTGGCGATCTCATCTGCGACCTCAGAGGTGGATAAAGTTCCGCTGATTTCACTGTTCGGATTGATGGCGACGAAGATCCAGTCGAACAAAGGCTGAGCGCTGGCATACACTACACCGGTCAGAAAGATCCCGAGAAACAAAGACCAGATAAATCCTCGCCTGAAGATCCGCCCGGTCTGACGGTGTTCGTTTCGTCCGAGCAATTCTGATGTCAGGACTTGAACCCCCATAAGGAGGCCAAACCCAAGACCGAGCGCAACCCCAATCGGCAGCCAGGAATTCAAAACGAAAGGTAACTCACCCTCATCGATTTGGCCCAATACGATTGCATCGGTCAGCG
>CAJXMY010000039.1 GCA_913056435.1 uncultured Hyphomonadaceae bacterium
GAACTGGCAGCTGGAGCAGATTGGCACCGGTCAGGAAGGTACTGACCCGGAGCCGGTATCGGACGGGCTACCGGTTTTGCTGCGTGATGCCAGCGTGTCAAACGTCCGCCTCGTCTATGACAGCGCCGAGCGGCCGGCGCCCATAACGCTCCTGATTGACTCGGCCACGCAGCATCTCCGCAACGACGGCTTCCTTGACCTCGCCATCGTGGGATGGACTGGTTCGACCCGCATCGCACACATCCATCACAATACCGGAGGTGCATTCGCGGACACGGCCCTCCCACTGCCCGGCCTCTCTGCATGTGACGTGGCATGGGCTGACACGGACAGCGATGGAGACCTCGACCTGGTTGTTGCGGGCACTGAGGGCGCCGTGATGATGGTGGAATCTGAGGCATCCGAATTGTCGGAAGACGTGATGCTGGGCGCCGTCATAGCGGGCCATGATGCGATGCAGCCGGTGATCGATGCCATCATCAAGCTGGCCGAGGCGGCGGCGAAAGAGCCATTTGATTTCCAGGGCGAGGATCTGTCTGCAGAACTGAAAGCGATTCAGGATCTGGTCGGTGGCGATCTGTCAAAGGCTTACCAGATCACCGAGAAGCTGGAGCGGCAGGCCGCCGTCGGGGCTGCGCGCGATCGTGCCGCAGAACAGCTCGTTTCGTCCGAGGATCGCCCTGAAGGTATGGACGCCAACGTGTTCAAGTCGGCTTTCAAGAAAGCGGAAGCCGCCGTTGTGCGCGGTGATATCATCAAGACCGGAAAACGGATTGATGGGCGCAGCCTCGATCAGGTCCGGCCAATTGTAGCGGAAGCCAGCATTTTGCCACGGGCTCACGGGTCGGCTCTGTTCACGCGCGGCGAAACACAGGCGTTGTGTGTTGCCACGCTCGGCACGTCCGATGATGAGCAGTTCATCGATGGCCTTGATGGAACGCGGAAGGAAAAATTCCTTCTCCACTACAATTTCCCGCCATACTCTGTCGGTGAAACCGGCCGCATGGGCGGGACCAGTCGTCGGGAAACCGGTCATGGCAAATTGGCCTGGCGTGCCCTGCGAGCGGTGTTGCCGGAACATGAGACCTTCCCTTACACGATCCGCATGGTGTCGGAGATCACTGAATCCAACGGCTCCTCGTCCATGGCAACGGTTTGCGGATCCTCGCTGGCCATGATGGATGCCGGTGTTCCGCTGACACGTCCGGTGTCCGGCATTGCCATGGGTCTGATCAAGGAGGCGGACGGGATTGCTGTCCTCTCCGATATTCTTGGAGATGAAGACCATCTTGGTGACATGGATTTCAAGGTCGCGGGTACCGAGGCTGGTATTACGAGCCTCCAGATGGATATCAAGATTGCGGGAATTACCCGTGAGATTATGCAGACGGCGCTGGAACAGGCCAAGGGCGGACGGATGCATATTCTCGGAGAGATGGCAAAGGCCCTGACGGTGGCTCGCGATGGCCTCGCCGACAATGCGCCACAGATGGAAATCATCAAAGTGCCGACGGACAAGATCCGTGACGTCATCGGATCTGGTGGCAAAACCATCCGGGATATCGTGGACACCAGCGGCGCTAAGGTCAATATCGATGACGATGGGACCGTTCAGGTTTCCGCCACCGACCGCGCCAGCATTGATGCGGCTCTCAAGCGTATCAGGGAAATAACAGCGGAGCCGGAAGTGGGTGAGATCTACGAAGGCAAAGTGGTCTCGATCAAGGATTTTGGCGCCTTCGTGAATTTCTTCGGTCCCAAGGACGGTCTGGTTCACGTCTCTCAAATGTCGAGGGAAAGGGTCGGGCATCCGAAAGACATCCTGTCTGAAGGTCAGACGGTGTATGTGAAGCTGGTCGGCTTTGATGACCGTGGAAAGGTCAGATTGTCCATGAAGACTGTCGACCAAGAGACCGGCAAAGACATCGTCGAGGAACATGAGGCGGAGTAAGAGTCGCCTCATCTTCTGGAGTTCGGAATGGGCCGCCTCGCTTCGGGGCGGCCTTTTTTGTCCGGTTTCGGATCAAAAAACGTCCGAAAACGAACAAAAAAAGATTGACATTTCTTTTTGATGACGATTATGTGACGGTTATGTTACGTAAATACGACATTGTGAAGTCCCTCTCGTCACTTGCTTTTGCGGTCGCAGGGGGAGCTGTGTTCGCCGCTCCGGCCTCGGCGGAAGTCTCGTGTTCCTCGTCTGCAGGGGCTACGGTTTCACTCACCGATTATGTGACCAGGACCAGCGCGTGCTTAAACACGGCAGAGGGTCTGGTTGCTGATGCGGAAGACGCTTTGGCCGCAGAGGTAAACGCCGCGCGGGAGGCTCTGGGCCTGGCCCCGCTGAAGCGTCGGGATGGTCTGGATATGGCCGCCCGTGTGCACGCTCTGGATATGTCCGGGCGCGACTATTTGGGGCATAGCGACCCGGAAGGTCGCAATCACTTGTTCCGAATTCGTGCTTTCGACCGGTCTATTCTGGTCGGGGATTTTGGGGCGAATGTTGTCAAAGTACCGGTTCGGTTTTCTGGCCGTGAAATTCTGAACTCTATGGGACAGGATGATGCGAACGCCTTCAATCTCATCCGGGAAACCTTCACGGATATGGGGGTGGGGGTCATCGAAAAGGATGGCGCTCTCTATGTCGTCGTGACCTTTGCGGATGTTCAGGGGGTGCTTGAGGAACCAGTACCCTTGTCTCCGAGGCGATCCCAGTCTCTCAAAGCGGATATGGATGAGTCATTGAAGCCGGTGACATGGGCGCTGAACGATGTCGTGACGGGTGAACGTCTCAGATTAGGTTATGGATCCCGGCTCCGTACCGTCCGTCTTACGGATCAGGATCTGGCTGGCATCACGATCACAGCAGAGGCGGGTCTCACAGAAGTGACGCTGAAGGGACCCATGATCACCGGAAGGTAGGATAAGACTTCTTGTAAAAAACCCGCCCAGAGGGCGGGTTTTTTTTGTCTGCGAAGATACCGCGTGCCGTTCAGAAAGCGGTGCTGGCGCCGCGGCCGGCCGTGTCCTATCGGTCTGTCAGACGCAGGAAACGGTTTCTCAGATCCTTGTCGGTTTTGAAGACCCCCGTGAACTGGGTCGTCACCGTGGTCACATCCTTGTGATGCACGCCACGCGTCGACATGCACTGATGCTCAGCGTCGATCAGGACCGCCACACCCATCGGGGCGAGACTTTCAGTGATGGCGTCGCAGATCTGCGCCGTCATGGTCTCCTGCGTTTGGAGGCGCTTGGAAAAGATTTCAACGACCCGTGCAAGCTTTGAAATGCCCACCACCGCCTGGGTCGGCATGTAAGCGACAAAGGCTTTACCCAGAAACGGAGCCATATGATGTTCGCAATGGCTCTCCACATCGATGTTCTTGAGCATAACGATATCGTCATAGCCCTGAACGTCATCAAAGGTGCGGGACAGATATTGAACGGGATCCTCCTCATAACCAGAAAACCATTCGCGATACGCCTTGATGACCCGTTTGGGCGTATCGAGCAGGCCTTCCCGCAAAGGGTCGTCCCCTGCCCAGGCGATCAGGGTCCGCACGGCGTTCATCGCGTCTTCTTCACTGGGACGCTCGACTTCTGAACGCGTGATTTGTTCTTTCGGTGTAATGGCATCCATCGCCATGCTGTGTTCCTTTGTCTGAGGGACGAGGGTCGAGCCGAGAACACGCATAGATGATCGGCTCACCAGCATGACAGGACTTAACGCCCGCCCGGAGTTTTACCCTCAGGGCATTGAAGATACATAAACTGTTCAGGCTTACATATCCAGTGCTCCTTACGCACTGCCGTGTCCGGCAGATCAGTCCATTGTCTTATTTGGGTCAATTGACGCAAAGAAAGGGGCGTAAAGGCTCCGGCCATCTTCCGCCAAAATCCCCACTTCGACCGCAATACCGGCGTCTTGCAGCGCGACCAGACCGCCATGTCCCTTTGGGTGCCTGTCGAGGATTGCGACCACAACCCGTTTTAGCCCCGCCTGTATCAGGCGCCGGGAGCAGCTCTCCTCATCAGTTGATCTCTGGCGACAGGGTTCCAGTGTAACATAGGCGGTTCCACCGCGGCAGTTGTCATCCTCGCAGAGGTCAAGGGCGCTTTGCTCTGCGTGAGGGCGTCCACCATCACCGGTCGCGGCCTCGGCCACAACTTGGCCGGCCCCGTTCACCAGTACACAGCCAACGCTGGGGTTGTCACCTGTCTGCCCCGACTGGGCGTAGGCCAGTTCAAAGGCACGTCGCATGAAGTGCGCGTCGTGGTCGGTCATTCAAAGACCACCGTTCGGGCGCCGTTCAGAAAGACCCGGCCCTCCGAATGTGCCCGGACAGCTCGAGCAAGAACCCGTGCTTCGGTATCGCGGCCGAGCTCGGCCATGCGCTGGGCGCTGTAGCGGTGATCGACCGGCGCCACATCCTGAGCGATGATGGGGCCCTCATCCAGGTCGGCCGTTACATAGTGGGCCGTCGCCCCAACCAACTTTACACCACGCGCATGGGCCTGATGATAGGGACGCGCACCCTTGAAACTGGGCAACGCCGAGTGGTGTATGTTTATACAGCGGCCTTGCAGAGACTGGCTCAGATCATTTGACAAGACCTGCATGTAGCGCGCCAGAATGATGAAGTCGGCGGCCTGATCGGAGATCACCTTTTCCAGTTTCGCTTCTGCCGCCGCTTTCGTTTCCGCGGTGACTGGGATGTGATAAAAGGGCAGGCGGTGACGTTCGGCTTCCCATTGTGCATCTGGGTGATTTGAGACAATGCCGACAATGTCGGCACCCAGGCGTTTCCTTCGGTGACGATAGAGTAAATCGTTCAGGCAATGGTCGCCCTTGGAAACCAAAACGAGGGCTTTGGGGCGGTCGTCTTCGCGTCGCATGGACCAGGTGATATTGCGGCGTTCGGCCAGCGTGGTGAAGCCTGCGCGGAATGTCTCCGGGTCAAAACCAGATTCTGCTCTGAACTTTGCCCAGATAAAGAATGTCCTTGTGTCGGGGTCACCGAAATCATGGTTCTCCGTCACGCTCAAATCGTGGCTGGCCAGATAGGAGGTGACATCTGCGAGGATCCCCACGGCGTCAGGCGCCGATATGCGCAGGATATAATGGGCCTCTGTCATGGTAGTTTCGGAATTGCCTGGGCCCGGTCTTCATCAAGGTAGCGGGCGGATACGGGCATTAAATTGGGGTCAAGTTCAATCACCAAAGGGTTTCCAGTAGGAATTTCAACGCCGGTAATCACCTCGTCGGGCACCTTGAAAAGGTGTTTTACCAAGGCGCGAAGCGAATTTCCGTGGGCTGAAATCATGGTGTTTCTGCCCTCGTTCAGGACGGGGCGGATGGTGGTTTCCCAATAGGGCAAAACCCTCTCCAGAGTGAGCTTAAGGCTCTCTGTCCCCGGGACGTTGATCCCCGCATACCGCGGATCTGCGGACAAGGCGTAGGGGCTGTCTGTCGCCATTTCCGGAGGCGGGACATCATAGGACCTGCGCCAAATATGGACCTGGTCAGCACCATGGCGCTGGGCTGTTTCAGCTTTGTCGAGCCCCGTCAGGGCGCCGTAGTGACGTTCATTCAGCCGCCAATGTTTCTCCACGGGGATCCAAACGCGCCCCATGGCCTGCAGGCCCAGCCATAGAGTCCGGATGGCGCGGGTCTGCAGGCTGGTGAAGGCGTAAGTTGGCATGATCGCGGCCGCGGTCATCAATTCGCCACCTTTTCTGGCTTCCTCTTCCCCTCTTGCGGTCAGGTCAGCGTCCCACCAGCCGGTAAACCGGTTTTCAAGGTTCCACTGGCTCTGGCCATGTCGGATTAGGGTGAGAACAGGCATGCGCGGTTACTCCAGTAAGCAAAGGGCCATGATCCGGGCAGTTTGGAGCCGGACGCGGCACCGCTATCAGCTTGAGCCTGCAATTTCCAGTCCCCTGGACGACCCTGCTGAGCTGAAGAGCGTTAATCGCTCGCTCACCTTCCCTGTGGCATAGACGCTCCATGTCGCGTCTCCCGAAAGTCCCTTTCATTCTTGTCGGCCTTGCATGGATCATCGCAGCAACCCAACCGGGTTCTGCGCAGCATGGAGATGTCACACGAGATGAGCTCGAGGAGCTGATCGAGGAAAGGAACAATGCTTTGGCTCGCCTCCAAGCCTTGGAAACAGCTGAAGCGAGTGTCTCTTCTGATCTGGTGTCTCTCGAAAGAGACCTGGTGGCGGCCGCGATGGAGAGCCAGCGTCAGGAAGAGCAGGCCATATCCGCCGAACTGGAGTTGCAGTCGCTTCGGGTGGAGATGACCACCAAGCAACAGAACTTGATGGAGAGTGAACTCGCCCTTGAGGGTTTGATGGCGTCCCTTGCTGTCTCAGGGCGTCACCGCCCGCCGGCTTGGTTAACGCAGACCCAGGATGCCAATCAGGCCATCCGCGCCAGCCTTCTCATGGCGCACGTCGCGCCGGTTGTGAAAAGCAGGACCGGACATCTCACCGAGGAAATTTCCGGTCTGCGGCGTCTCGAACAGGCCATTGGTCGGGAGTTGGATCGACTGGCCGCGGCGGAGGCGGCCCTTGACCTGAAACGGGAGGAGATTACCCACCTCACGGCCACCAAGCGGGCTGCCTATGACAGTGTGCATGATGATGCCGAAGCCCTAAGGCAGCGAGTGGCCCTTCTGGCTCGAGAAGCCGACACCATTCAGACGCTGCTGGCGGCGCTGGAAGTCTCGGCACCCCGTGGGCCGCGTCTCAAACCTCAGCTTCGTCTGGCGGCTGTGTCGCCGCGGGCCGGCCATCGCACGGATGCGCCGATGCCGGGCCTCAGTCGGTCTCCAGGACAAAACATCGCCGGGACAATTTCAACGCTCAGGGCGCCGGCTACGGGCCAAATCTTGCGGGCTTGGGGAGAACGAATGCCGGGTGGTACCGTTTCAGAGGGGCTGACCTATGTCACGCGCAGTCAGGCACAGATTGTTGCACCGATCTCGGGCAAGGTGGAATTCTCCGGTCCGTTTCGGACGTATGGTCAGCTCTTGATTATTTCCACATCTGATGGCTACCATGTGCTTCTGAGTGGGATGGCGAGAGCCTATGTCGACGTTGGGCAGAGTGTCGTTCAGGGAGAGCCGGTCGCCAGGATGACACAGCGCGTGGAACCGGCTCCGGAATTGTATATGGAGGTTCGGAGGAGCGGAAGGCCCGTTGATCCGGCGACATGGATGGAACGCAGCTAGTCTGCAGTCTGGAGAAGGTGATGCGAGCAATGTTGACCGGAGCGGCTATCGGCACGGCCCTTGGCGCCATTGCCGTTGGCGTGTCCGCTATGGCTTGGTCCGATGGCAAGCGCGATGAATCGCGCATGACGACCTATCAACAGCTTGACCTGTTCACCGAAGTGCTCGCCCGCGCCAAAGCAGATTATGTCGAGGAGATTGACGAGGTCGAGGCAATTGAGGCAGCGATTGATGGCATGCTCAGCTCGCTGGACCCACATTCCAGTTATCTGTCCGCAGAGGATTTCGATGCGATGCAGGTTGCCACCAGTGGTCAATATGGCGGTTTGGGAATCGAGGTCACAATGGAGGACGGCTTTGTTAAGGTTGTGACCCCCATGGATGATACGCCGGCCAGTCGGGCCGGACTCCAGCCCGGGGATCTTTTCACGGCAATCGATGGTCGGCCCATTGCCGGTTTAACACTTGACGATGCTGTCAGCGACATGCGGGGAGAGCCGGGCACGCCGCTTAGCGTCATGGTATTGCGTGAGGGCGAGGAGCCGTTTGAAATCACCCTGATCCGCGAGGTCATCGAACCTAAATCTGTCACATGGTCGGTGAAAGCGGATGATTTGCTCTATTTGAGGGTCTCAACCTTCAACGAGCGGACCACAGAAACACTCAGAACCGCTTTGGATGCCGGGCGAGCCGCCCTTGATCGCCGCCCGGCGGGGATCATTCTTGACGTCCGCAACAATGGGGGGGGGCTTCTGGATCAAGCCATAACCGTCACCGACCTGTTTCTGTCTGGTGGAGAAGTAGTATCGACCATCGGCCGCCGTCCCGGTGATATCGCCCGGTACAATGCACGCAGCGGGGAGGTCTTCAAATCTGTGCCGATGGTCGTCCTGATCAATCAGGGGTCGGCCTCAGCGTCGGAAATTGTTGCCGGGGCGCTTCAGGACCGCGACCGGGCCACCGTTATGGGCATGCCTAGCTTTGGCAAGGGGTCTGTTCAGACAGTCATTCCGCTCGGCGCAGATCGGGGGGCCATACGACTGACGACCGCACGGTATTATACGCCGGCCGGACGATCAATTCAGGGAACGGGCATTGAGCCGGATATCATGATCGCCAATCGCCGCCTGACAGATGACGAACTGGAGAGGATCAGCCGCTACTCCGAAGCGGACCTGCCAAACGCCTTGGGGCATGAAAACGGGGCGGAACGGACACAGCTGAGAGTTCCTGATGAGCAACCACCGGAAGATTATCAGGGTGAGGATTTCCAGCTCGATCGTGCCATTAATCTGCTCAGCCGGGAACAGGCTCTCGCAAGCGGTCTGCAGCGGGCGGGTTGAGGACGACGGCACGGCAGATCGCCTGAGCATCAAGGAAGCCGGCTCCGGCTGGTTTTGCCTTCTTGGACGACCGGGCAAACCTTAATAGGTGTTTGCATCTTCTTAACACTTTCCGCCGAACTTAAACGATTCAGGTGTTTCAGGATCACGAGACCGAAATGACGAATCGCGGCGCAACTTATCCATCCCCATTGAAAAGCATGGTGTTGCATGCGGCTGGAAGCCTCCTGGCTTTTGCGGCGACTTTGTCCGTTGGGGCGGGACTGATTCACTTGCTCGGCGATGAGCGGGCTGCATCGCCAACACTTCGGGTGGCGCTGTTTGTGCCGGAGGAGACCACAGGTGCTTCAGGCCCTGATCGGGGGCTCATGGGCGCTGGACCCATCTCCGGATCAAATGCGTTGCAAGGTGATCTGGCTCTCGATCGCTCGCCGGCGGAAGGGGTCTCCTTGACCGCGTCGGGCGCCATGTCTCAGCCCCCATCAGCGGAGGCTTTGGGTTCATTGGGTGTCTCTGATGAGGGACGCCAAATGAGGGGGATACGTATCAATGGCCAGGAAGTGCTTCCCGGGCAGTCTTTGAGCGCTGTTCGCAGCCAGCACAGTGACTATTCGGTGGGGGGGGCTGCCGGCCAGTTGGCTCACTCAGGCACGCCGTTTGAGAAATATGCACGCCCATTCGAAAATCCCGATGATCATCCGACTGTATCAATTATTGTGGGTGGTTTAGGCATCAATTGGACGCGCAGCATGTCGGCGATTGAAGAGCTGCCGCCCGAGGTCACGCTGGGTCTGACTCGCCGACTTACCGCGGCGACCTAGCACATAAAGCGCAACGTCCTGCTGCTCCTCGTCGAGCGTCTGCAGCAGCTGCCCGTAACGTTGCCGAACATCAACGGCAATGCCTTCGCGTTGCTCGCAACGCTTCTTTAGCTCGTTGAGGAACAGTCGCCCCTGCTCGCGGATCGCCCGCGAGCGCTCGCCCTCTTCCTCGGTCAGGCGGTTGAGCAGATTCTCCTGCGCATCAAAACCAATGGCGCCACTGTGATCGTCACTGGTCGCCGTCTCCTGATGGCGGTCGATAATGTGCAGCAACTCGAGCGGCAGCGAAAATCTCTCCGCGGCCCAGGCGCTGTAGTCTGCCACGTAATCGGCGTAGGGCGATTGATCAACGCAGGCGAGGACCTTTTTGGGTTGCTTCATGACCGGTGCCTACTGAGGCAGGAGCAAATCTTCCGCCCCTTCCTTGTCGTGCAAACCGAAGCGATCCACCATCGTGGCGCTCGCTTCGTTGAGACCAATGACCTCAACGTCTGCGCCCTCACGACGGAACTTCAGCACCACCTTATCCAGGGCACTGACCGCCGTAATATCCCAAAAGTGGGCCCGGCTCACATCAATCCGCACGGTGTCGATCACCTCTTTAAAGTCGAAAGACTGGGCAAACCGATCAGCGCTCGCGAAAAATACCTGCCCGAGTACCGTGTAGGTGCGCACCCGCCCCTCATCCTCAGACTGGGACCGAATCACCAGAATGCGACCCACCTTTTGGGCAAAGAAAAAGCCTGAAAGTAAAACACCCGACAACACCCCCTGAGCGAGGTCATGCGTGGAGACGGTGACCGCGACCGTGACCACCATCACCACGCTGGAGCTCGGCGGATGGGTGCGGAGGTTGCGAATGGAGTCCCAGTTAAAGGTGCCAATCGACACCATGATCATCACTGCGACCAGCGCCGCCATGGGGATCTGACGGACCCAGTCGCTGAAAAAGACCAATAGCAGTAACAAGAAAATGCCGGCGCTCAGGGTGGAGAGGCGGCCGCGGCCTCCAGATTTCACGTTGATCACCGATTGACCAATCATCGCGCAACCTGCCATGCCGCCCAGAAAACCACTGGCAATATTGGCCACACCCTGCCCCATACATTCGCGGCTTTTATTGCTCGTAGTGTCAGTCAGGTCATCGACGATGGTCGCAGTCATTAGTGACTCAAGCAGACCCACGACCATTAATGTCACCGCATAGGGAAAGATGATCTCCAGCGTCTCCAGACTGAGCGGAATGTCGGGGATCAGAAACACCGGAAGCGTTGAGGGCAGATCGCCCATATCGCCTACCGTGCGCACATCAATACCAAAATAAATCGACACCGCCGTGAGCAACACAATCGCCACCAGAGGAGACGGCACCACGCGCGTAATAAAAGGTAGACCATAGATAATGCCCAGACCGGTAGCCGCCATCACATACACCGCGTAAGGCACATCGATAAGTTCCGGTAGCTGGGCCATAAAGATGAGAATCGCCAGCGCATTCACGAAGCCGGTCACGACCGAGCGCGAAACAAAGCGCATGAGCTCCCCGAGACGAATCCACCCCGCAATAATCTGCAGGATGCCGGTCAGGATGGTGGCGGCGAACAGGTACTCAAGACCATGCTCTCTGACGAGCGTCACCATTAAGAGCGCCATGGCACCCGTAGCAGCGGAGATCATGCCGGGGCGACCGCCTGCAAAGGCGATGACCACCGCAATGCAAAAAGAGGCGTACAGCCCGACCCGGGGGTCGACACCCGCAATGATGGAGAAGGCAATGGCCTCAGGGATGAGTGCCAATGCCACTACTAATCCCGCAAGCAGATCGCTGCGAATATTGGAGAACCACTCCTGACGAAGTTTATTCATGAGAGACCAGTAAGGGGATGCGCCGGATTGCCATGGCGATACGGCCCAGCAGGCGGAACGGATTGTTATCCGTACTAATGCGCCAGCGGCGAATCCTGCGTGCTCGCCCACCACGGCAACAAACCCAACGGGGCAATAAACCCCCCGTGGCAAGGAAAAGGCGCCGCTCACACTGCATTCGGTGCTTTTAGGCCCAAAAGTGTCGGCTTGAAGCAACCAGGTTTACTGCACGCACCGTACAAAGGCGGCGCCAAATGACGATAACTGTGCACTGAGTAAAGCGCCGATCAGAGGAAAGACTATGTCCGCCGCCACAATCAAAGACTTTGGGTTTGGTACCCAGATCCGGAAGTCACCGTTTTTTGATGCCACCGTCAGATGGGGCGCCACCGATTTCTCGGTCTACAACCACATGTACATCCCCCGGTCATTCGGTGACCCGGAGCAAAACTTCTGGAATCTGGTCAATGACGCCATCCTCTGCGACGTGGCGGTGGAGCGTCAGGTCGAGATTACGGGGCCAGACGCGGCCGCCTTCGTGCAGTTGCTCACGCCCCGCAATCTGTCCCAGTGCGCGGTGGGCCAGTGCAAGTATGTGCTGATTACCAACGAAGCCGGGGGCATCCTGAATGACCCGGTACTGCTACGTATAGAAGAGAACCGTTTCTGGCTGTCGCTGGCTGATAGCGACGTGCTGATGTGGGCACAGGGCGTTGCTACCCACGCCGGTCTCGATGTTGAGATTAGGGAGCCCGATGTTTCACCGCTTCAGCTTCAGGGCCCCAAGAGCGGTGACATCATGGCGGCGCTGTTTGGCGAGTCGATTCGTGACCTCAAGTACTACTGGCTCGATCATTTTGAGCTCGACGGTATTCCGCTGGTGATCTCGCGCACCGGCTGGTCTAGCGAGCTCGGCTATGAGCTTTACCTCCTCGATGGCAGCCAAGGCGGGGCGCTGTGGGAGAAGCTGATGGCGGTGGGTGAGCCAATGGGATTGAAGCCGGGCCACACCTCTTCGATTCGTCGCATTGAAGGCGGCATGCTCTCCTACCACGCCGACATGGATGCCCAGACCAACCCGTTTGAGCTCGGTTTGGACAGGCTCGTTGATCTTGAGATGCCAGCAGACTTCATTGGTAAAGCGGCTCTCAAGCAGGTGCAGCAGCAAGGTATTTCCCGTCAG
>CAJXMY010000040.1 GCA_913056435.1 uncultured Hyphomonadaceae bacterium
GCGCCAAAGGCGCGGGTATGCTGGACTTTGTTGAACGGTGTCGTGACCGGCATGGCGATGGTGACGGGAATGCCGAGGCGTCGGCCATGATAGGCCACGCCCTGCGCATGGTTTCCCGCCGAGGCGGCGATGACGCCGCGTGCCTTCTCATCATCGCTGAGCGCCATCAGCTTGTTGAGCGCCCCGCGTTCCTTAAAGGAAGCGGTGAACTGTTGATTGTCGAACTTGATCCAGACATCTGCGCCGGTAATGTCAGACAGAGTGATCGAGCGGCGCAGCGGCGTGCGCACCAACTGGCCGGCCAGTGTTTTTTCCGCCTGGCGGACCTGGGCAATGGTCAGGGGCAATGTGTCTGTCATCGGAGCCTTCCGGATCTTGGGCCGCCAGTCCTATAAGCCACGGCGAAAAAATCAAACCTTCCCTTCTGAAAAAGGAGCGACTAAGCCGGGCACGATGACGGGATCAGGTAAAAAGCTGGTTATTGTCGGGGTCATTCTCGGCGCTCACGGAGTCCGCGGGGATGTCCGGATCCGCAGCCTGACCGATGTCCCGGAAGAGCTGTTCGCGATGGGCCCGCTGCGCGGCGCCGATGGCGAGGTCCTGGTGACACCAGACCGCCACAGGGCTGCCAGGACCCATTTCATTGTTACCCCTCGGGAGAACCGCCAAAAGGAAGCCTGGGACGACATGAAAGGCACCCAGCTGCATGTCCAGCGCAACCAGTTCCCGGATCCCGAGGATGAGGACATCTATATCGAAGACCTTGTCGGCCTTCAGGTCGTCGATCCGGATGGCCATGCCCTTGGGACCGTTCACGCGGTTCTGAACCACGGAGCCAGTGACCTGATTGAGATCGCCCTGTCCTCAGGTGCGCGCGCCCTCATTCCATTCACCTTCGCAGATGTCCCCACCATCGACCTTGAGGACGGAACGCTGGTCGTGGCAACGCTGGAACTGTGGACCGCCGCGACCGACGACACCCCGGAAGCCGACTAGGCGAGCAGGTCGGCGGCGCCGGCGTCTTGCAGGAAGGCCGCCAGACCCGGCGCGTCGCTGGAGGCTTTCATGGCGGTGCGCAGATCCCGGAAGGCCCGTGCGGCATAATGCTGGGTCACCTGATCATAGGCCTTCTTGTCAATCTTCACAGACATGCGAGGCGCATCGGCCTCTGCGGCCGCAAGATTGGCGGTGGCCCAGGGCAGGTAAGTCTGCGCGATCTCATCCCGGATCAGAGGCAAGAGGGTTGGGCTCAGCGCCTCAAGGCTCCGGAACGGCCCCGCGGCAACCGGCGACACCATGGATTTGGACCAGGCCACAACGGCCTTGGCCTTGGCGGTCAGCCAGGCCGCAGGTGTCGGATCCATGAGCAACTGGCCGACCTGCGCCGACAGGGCAAAATCCGCCATGGAGGGACGCTCGCCGAACAGGAAGGGCGTGGTCTTCAAATGGGCATCCAGCAGGGTGAACAGACGCTCAAAGGCCGGCTTGAGAACCTTCTCATTCTTTTTCTCGATCCCGACCAGAGGCAGATTGTCCCGCATGCGCTTGATGATCTGGTCCCGTGTTTTCTTCTTGGCCCGGGGCAACTCACCGTCCAGAAGATCCGCCATGGCCCGGTCGCCCGCAGCGTCACGATCCGGCTTCTGACCCCAGCGCTGGAAGACCATGAGCTTGTTCACCCACTCATCGGCATAATCTTCAAGCAGCAGGGCCAGACTGGCGCAGGCCGCATCATCGGGCACCGTACAGGGCTCGCTGACCTCCGCCTCGAGGCCGGCCAGGATGCTGCTGGAGTCCTGGTTGCGGCGCTGATCCGGCGCAATCAATAGCGGCAGGGTCGGCACCTGAGCCTCAGCCTGAAAGGCCTCCTCGGTCTTGGCCGACCGGCCGATCCACTCAAAATCGACGCCCTTGAATTGCAAAAAGGTCCGAACCTTCAGTGAATAGGGAGAGGTTTCAGCCCCGAACAGACGATAGGACGCCATGATGGTCTCTTTTCTTTAGCCAGAGCCTGCCTCTAAGCCAAGCAGCCCAGCCTGCCAAGCCCTGCAAGCGCCTCGATGTCACGGCGATGAAGAAGGGTCTTGTGTTTCCTGCCCATCCGGTTTGACTGGGAGAAAAGAGGAAATACCATGAAAGCAGCTGTGATGCGCGCACCAATGGCGCCGTTTTCAATCGAAGATGTCGCCATCTCCAAGCCGGGCCCCCGCGAGGTCCTCGTTCGCATAAAGGCCTCAGGGGTCTGTCATTCCGACGTCCATTTCTGGTCGGGCGCGTTCCCGATCGAAGCCCCCGCCATCCTTGGCCATGAAGCGGCCGGCGTGGTTGAGCAGGTGGGCTCCATGGTCAGCCATGTGAAGCCCGGCGATCATGTGATCTCGATCCTGTCCCCCTTTTGCGGCACATGCGAATACTGCCTCACCGGCCACATGTCGGTTTGCCATACGCGACACGGTGACCAGTTCCAGCGCGACGCCGAGCAGCCACCGCGTCTAGCGCTGAATGGCGCCCCGATGAAACAGTACCTCCAATTGTCCGCTTTTGCTGAACAGATGCTGGTTCATGAGAACACGCTGTGCAAGATCGATCCGGACATGCCGATGGACCGGGCTTGCCTGATCGGCTGTGGGGTGATCACGGGCGTGGGATCCGTGTTTCATTCTGCAGCGGTCGAACCCGGTTCCACCGTCGCCGTTATCGGATGCGGCGGGGTCGGCCTGTCCACCATTAATGGCGCGGCCATTGCCGGGGCCTCGCGGATTATCGCCGTCGACCTCGCGCCTGAGAAACTTGAGCTGGCGAAAAATTTCGGAGCCACCGATACGGTGAATCCGACAGAGGGTGATCCCGTCGCGCAGGTGCAGGAGCTGACCGGCGGCGGCGTGCATTATGCCTTCGAGGCCATTGGTCTGAAACAGACCGCGGAACAGGCTGTGGCCATGCTGCGCCCCCGCGGTGTGGCCACCATCATCGGTATGATTGCGCCGGGCGTGAACATCGAGGTTCCGGGAATTGGCCTGATGGTGCAGGAAAAACGCCTGCAGGGGGCCCTTATGGGCTCGAACCGGTTCCGGGTCGATTTCCCCAGGCTGATCGAGCTGTACCAGCAGGGGCGTCTGAAACTGGATGATCTGGTATCCGACCGCATCGGTCTGGATGGGCTGACAGCCGCCATGCAGAACCTGCATGACAACAAAGCCAGCGTGGCCAGACAGGTGGTCGTTTTTGACTGAACCGCGTCATTTCCTGGCCTACTGCGACAAGCTGTTTACCCCGTCGGAGAGTTTCATTCCCCGGGGCTACAGGAGTTTCAGCGCCCTCACGCCTGTCTATATCGGCCACGACCTCAAAGGTCCGGTGCCGGACGGGGCGAAGGTCATCGAGCTGGGACCGGAGCACGGCCTGGTTGGCGAAACCGGGTTTAAGCAGGCCGGGTGGGTCACGCCAAAATTGCGGGCCCGGCTGGAGGCGCTGAAGCCCGTCGCGATCCACGCCAGCTTTGGCAAGTCCGGGGCCTATGCGCTCCCGCTGTCCCGGGCGCTCAACCTGCCTCTGGCGGTGACCTATTATGGCGGGGATGCCACCAAGACGGCGAACACCAAGCGCTCTTTGATCCGGGTTTATAATCGACGCCGCCGCCAGCTTTGGCGGGAGGCCCGCCTGATTCTGCCCTGTTCGGATTTCATCCGCCGGGAACTGCTGCGTCACGGGGCACCGGACGAGAAGATGGTCGTGCACCATAATACTGCGGATCCCGACATGTTTCGCCCGGGCCCGAAATCAAACTTGCTCGTCTTCGCCGGGCGCTGGACAGAGAAAAAGGGCATCGACACCCTGATTGCGGCGCTGGCTCGCATTCCGCAGGCCCTCCAGGGATGGACGGTCCGGCTGATTGGGGACGGCGCCCTGAAGCCCGCTTTGGTGCAGGATCTCGCCAGCGCCGGTATCCGGGCCGAGCTCCCCGGCTGGGTGCCGGCTGACCAGATGCGCCACCACTGGGCCGAAGCTGCGATTGCGTGTGTCCCATCGCGGCGGGCCCGCTCAGGCGATGCGGAGGGGCTGCCCCTGGTCTGCATCGAAGCCATGTTGTCAGGCTGTGCCCTCGCCGCGACCCGGCATGCGGGGATCCCGGAATGTGTTCTCAATGGCGAAACCGGTTATCTGGTCGAGGAAGGCGATGATGCCGAGCTGGCCGCGAGGCTCGCCGAGCTTCTCAGGGATCCGGAAGCCACCGCGGCCATGGGGGCTGCAGGGCGAGAGCTCGCGCTGAGCAAGTTCAATCTGAAAACCCAGAGCGCCAAGCTGGAAGCCCATCTTCTGGCCATGTCGCAGGCGCCCCTCTAGCCAAAAGAAAGCGGGCCGGACCCTTCGGCCCGGCCCCCGCGAAAAGGTTCAGAGGAGAGGCGGCCGATCAGGCCGCGGATTTGCCACCATCGTCGATCAGCTTGGGCTTGCGGCCCGTAACTGGCCCTTGTCCGATCGCGATCTTGCGGGGCTTTTTGGCCTCCGGAAGCTCCCGCAGGAGGTCAATCCGCAACAGGCCATTGCGCAGGTCGGCGCCGGTCACGACCACGTGGTCGGCCAGCTGGAACCGGCGCAGAAAGCCGCGCTCCGCGATGCCACGGTGGAGGAATTCACGCTCGGCGCTGGCCTCGGGGTCCGCCTTGCGCCCAGCGACGGTCAGCAGCCCATCCTTTGTCTCGATTTCTAGGTCTTCTTCCCCAAATCCGGCGACCGCGATCTCGATTGCGAACTGGTCGTCCCCAACTCGTTCAATATTGTAAGGGGGATAACCCTGTGCGCCGTCCAGCCGGCTCGCATTGTCAATCATGCTGGCCATGCGGTCGAAACCAACCATGGTGCGATACAGGGGTGTCAGATCGATTGTGCTCATTGTCTCAGTCCTTTCTTAGCAACTGTCGTGCCGCGACACAGGCGACACGCTTGTGATCTCGGAAACCCGGACCAGCCCGACCTCGGCGCTGGGATGACTTTCCGGTGAACGCCTGCTAGGCAGCACGGTCACATCACTCAAGTGTGGTGCCTTGAACCGGGTTTCAAGGCCCCGGAACGGAGATTTGCCCATGCCTCGTTTATTGTCCCTAAGCGCCCTCAGCCTCATCCTTGCCGCCTGCGGTCCGGCGGATCAGGGTCCGGCGGCGCCAGACCCCGGGGCAGCAGAGTCGACAGCAGCAGAGACCACACCCGCCGCCGCGCCGCTCACGCTGCAATCGGTTCTGGAGGGCTCGTGGCGCAGCGACGCCGAGCGGGCCCGGGATGTCTGGCGGCATCCTGCCGAAACGCTCGAATTCTTCGGGGTCGAGCCCGACGATACCGTCATTGAGTTATGGCCCGGTGGGGGGTGGTATTCCAACATTCTGGCCCCCTATCTGGCCAGCGGTGGCGGCCAGCTTATCGCCAGCCACTGGAGTCTCGTCGAGGCAGAAGGCGCGCGTCGGGAGCGGCTTGAAAACATTATCGAGACCTATCACGCCAATTATGCAGACACCGACCAGTTTGGGACCGTCGGACGAAGTGCCTTTCCGGCCGAGGAGGGGCACCTCAGCGCGCCGGGGACCGCGGATGTCGTCCTGACCTTCCGCAACCTGCATAACTGGATGGCGCAAGATTATGCCATGGACTTCTTCAACCAGGCTTATGCGGCCCTGAAGCCCGGCGGGGTGCTGGGCGTCGTGGAGCACCGCCTGCCCTCGACCGCGGAACAGGATCCCCGGGCTGCCAGCGGCTATGTGCATGAGGACATGGTCAAGGCGCTGGCTGCGGCGGCTGGCTTCGAGTTCGTCGCCGCCTCGCAGGTCAATGCCAATCCAAAAGACACAGCCGACCATCCCTTCGGTGTGTGGACGCTGCCACCGGTCAGCCGCACCACGACCCGAGAGGGAGAAACCCCGGACGGCTTCGATCCGGCGGTCTATCTTGCCATCGGCGAGAGTGACCGGATGACACTCAAATTCATGAAGCCGCAGCCTGAAGATGACGATGAGCCCCCCGCGGAGACCGGGGCAGCCGACTAGCCGGTCACCGGCCCCCTGGCCGGGCATCCCGATCAGAACCGGTCAAGCAGACGTTCGAGATAGGCGCGTTCCTCGTCATTGTCGCTGTCGCCAAAGCGACGCCGCAATTCCTCCAGAATATCGCGGGCCCGCTGGCGCTCGATCTCGCTGGGAATGTCGACAGAATTGGAATCATCGATTCCCGCGCTGGATGACATTCCGAACGGCGCAGCGCTGCCGGCCTCGCCCTGGGTCGGGTCACCGAGGCGGTCAGCCCTCAGCGCGTCGAGCTGATCGGCCAGCCCCTCGGCGAGTTCCCGCAATTGCTGGGTCGCCTGTTCCTGATTGCGCAGCGCGCGCAACGCATTGCCGTCACTCAGGGCCTGGCCGGCGCGACGCTGGGCCCGTTCAATCGACCGCAGGGTCTGATCATCGATCCCCAGATCGCCGCCTCCCTCCGCCCGGAGCTGATCGCCAAGCGCGCCCACGCGGTCGCCAAGCCGGTCCTGTCGTTCGACCAAACTGCCCTGTCCGCCCTCGCCCGGCAAGTCTGTGCCGTCAGGCCCCGCCTCGGAGCCGTCCGGAGTCTGGCCATTTTCCGCGCGGGCGCCGGGCACACCCCCATCGCCGCCGCCCTGAGGGCCTGACAGGTTTGGCCCGGGACGTTCCTCGCCGTCCGGCCGGGCCTCGTCCGACCGCCCCTCTCCACGCTGTTCGGCCAAGGTATCATCATTGAGCTCGCGCTGCTCCCGCAACAGGTCGAGCAGCTCCTGCATCGTCTCGGTCAGCTCGCGCTCGTCCTCTGGAAGCTCATCCCCACCGGGGTCGCCTTCACCGCCAGCAAAGCCGTCTCCATTGCCACTGCCTTGTTGAAACTCGAGATTTTCCAGAAGGTTTGTGATGTCTGCGAGCAGCTGCCGGGCCTGATCCGCGGCGCCGGTCTCGGTCAGATCCTCCAGGGCATCCAGCATGTCAGAAAAGTCCTGCCCGCCAAAGCCGGGTCCGCTCCCCTGCGCGCTGTCAGCGGTGCTGGGCGCCGACGGCATCCCACGGGCCATGGCTTCGGCCATGCGGGCAGCGACATATCGCTGTGCGGCATCCTTAAAGGCCTGCATGCGGCGACGGATCTCCTCCTCACTCGCACCATCCCGCAAGGCCTCCTCAAGGGCCGCACGCGCTGCCTGCAGCGCCGCCAGAGCATCTGCCGCAGAACCATACTCCGCGCGCAGGGCCAGAGCCCAAAGAAGAGGCGCCACCGTGACAGCCTGTTCGGGGTCCTGCGCGGCCTCCAATGTGCGCTGCGCAGACCGGAGTCCCACATACATCATGACGTCTTCAAAATAGACCGCATCGCCATAGGTCATCGCTTCCAGCATCAGGCTTGCCCGGCGAAAGCCGTCCGGTGCCAGGATCAATCGGCGGGTCGCTTCGGTAAACACGGTGCCGGGCTTGAGAGCCTCGTTTTCCGTCTCCGCAGAGCGATACGCGCCCTGTTCCCGCAGCACCGTCACGCGTACATCCTGAATGGCGCGCGCCAGAGGCTGGAGCAGTAACTTCTCAGGCAGGATCATCTCGTGAGCGTCGCTCTCACCGACCTGCCCGGCACCGTCGGTCGCCCTGAGCCAGACAGAAACGCGCGCGCCTGCCCATCGCTGCCGTGTCAGATCCAGCGAGGTCACCTGCTGATCCTCCCGCGGAGCCGCACGCCCCATGTCTACAGGCACCTGATCAGCGGGGACATCTGAACCCTCAGGCTGTATGACCAGCTCAAGACGGGTCACCCCATAATCATCTTTCAGCATCCATTCAAAATCAGTCCGGTCGCCATCACCGAGGACCGGAACGGTCACAAAGGATACTTCGGGAACGGCATCTGGCGTGGTGATGAGGGTCCATGACTGGCGCTGCCCCCAGAACATCACGGCGACCTCTGTATCGGCGGTCAGAGGACTGCGGACTTCATAGGCCCCGTCTGGCATCTTCTCAAAGGGCAACCGCTGGCGCGCTCCATTTGAGCGCAGCCTGAGCCTCGGTCGTCCCGGAGCCTGAGCCCTCAACGTCACAACCGACCCCGAGGGGACTTCAATAGTCCCGGCCTCGTCCGACAGAAAAACGGGGGGGCGGCCGGTATGGCCTGGAGGCGTGACCCATGCTTCGATTCGTATGGCCTGGGCTCCGAACAAACTCCCATAATCCGGCGACATGGCCGCCCTCATGCGCTCGGGAACTGCCGTTAAATTGAGACAGGCCAGCCCCACCAGAAAAGCAGGCCCGATCACAGCGGTATAAAACGGGTCCGTCTGCCGCCAGATTTTCCAAAACGGGGGCACCCGCAGGCTTTTCGCGGCCGCCTTGAGCCGGATCTGGTGGGCTTGCCAGATCGCCAAACCCTCGGGGTCAAGGCGAACGGGCCTGTCTCCCAGTCCCTGCAAAGGCTGAAGCTCGGACTGCTGATCAAGGATATCATAAGCGAGGCGGGCATGCACCGGCTGGTAGCGTTGCCAGCCGCGCCCGCAGGCAACACTGAGCGCGCCCCAGAAGATCACAGCCAAGAGCGCCGCAAATCGCGCATCCATACGCATGATCCAGCCAGACAAAGCCAGAAGGAGATATATGCCGATCAGGGCAAACCCAGGCCAGAAGGCACGCCAGACAGCCACCAGCTTGAGCTGCCGTACCGTTCCGCGAAGGGTACGCTGCAAGCCGGGAATGTCCTTCAGGTCAGCCAATCTGGCACGTGCTCCAAAGCAATCATTTCCTCAAAACTCGGTCGCTTGCGAATAACCGCAAATCGATCGCCATCTACCAAAACTTCGGCGGCCAGCGGCCGAGCATTGTACTGGCTTGATAGAACAGCACCATAGGCCCCGCTGGACATAAACGCCAATCTATCGCCCGGAGCTGGGTCCGGTAGACGCCGGCCAGACGCAAATTTATCCGTTGATTCACAAATCGGCCCGACGACATCAAAAGATGTCCAACTCGCCTCCGGACCAGCCTCAATCAGCGGCAAAATATCGTGATGTGCCTGATATAGGGCAGGACGGAGAAGGTCATTCATGCCAGCATCGACAATCAGGAATGTCCGGTCAGGGGCCGGTTTCCGATAAAGAACTTCACTAATCAGGATCCCGGCATTCCCCGCAATCACGCGGCCTGGTTCCAAAATCACTTGAAGCTCAAGGTCCTTCGTCACGTGTCGGATCATGTCGGCATACGCCTTCGGAGGGGCCGGCTCATCCTCAGAGCGATACGGGATGGCCAAACCGCCTCCCAGATCCAGCCTCGACAGGGCATGTCCCTTCGACCGGAGGTCACGGACCAGACCAACTGTCTTCTCAAAGGCCAGACGCATCGGCCCCAAATCGCCAATCTGGGACCCGATATGGACATCTACACCGACCGCTTCGACGGCGGGCAGAGCCTTTATCTGGTCATAAAGCGCAGGGGCTTGCGCCCATGCAACACCAAATTTATCGCCAGCCTTTCCCGTGGAAATATTCGGGTGTCCGCCCGCTGCCACATCCGGGTTTACCCGGACCGCGACCGGGGCGACCTTTCCCTGACCTGCCGACACCTCAGAGAGCACCTCAAGCTCGGCTGCGCTCTCAATATTGAACTGATGGATCCCGGCATCGAGTGCGAGCCGCATTTCGGACCTGGTTTTGCCAACGCCGGAAAAAACGATACGGTGCGCTGGAATGCCGGCCGCAAGTGCCCTCCGGAGCTCCCCCCCGCTCACGACGTCGGCACCGCATCCTTCGCGCGCCAAGGTCCGCAGAACGGCCAGATTGCCATTTGCCTTTACGGAGTAGGCAATCAGACAGTCCGTATGCTCAAAAGCCTCGGCCAGAACCCGCGCGTGACGCGTCAGGGTTGCCTTTGAATACACATAAACCGGGGTCCCGGCCTCGTCGGCAATGCGGGTTAGGTCGACCTGCTCACAGCACAGACGACCCTCTTGGTAAGAAAAATGATGCACAGTCTACTCTGATCAGCCAGGGAAATCGTCCATGCTCTCTTCCACAACCGCCGTTCCCGGCGCCGGTTTGGGAATCTCCCCGCCGAAGGAATTGAGATAAATTTTATTATTGTCGACTTCTGCGACGGTATAGAGGACCGGACTGTCAACAGGCCGCTTGGCTTCCTCAGCTGGTGGCTGCGAGAAAATCGGTGGTGGCCGCTCCAAGTCTCCACGCAAGCCACATGCTGACAGCCCCAGCATCATGGCCGAGGATAGGGTCAGTCTTAACAATCGAGGTATCATTTCTCCTCCATGGCCAACCGGCGTTTCCATTGCGCAACCTGCTCTGCGACGCGCACCGGGGACGTTCCCCCGTAGCTTTGCCGTGAACGGGTCGAGGCTTCAACACTTAGCACGGTAAATATATCATTTGTTAGGCGTGGCTCGACGGACTGCATCTGGTCCAGAGTCAGGTCCACCAGATCACACCCGGCATCCTCGGCCAGGGCCACCAGACGTCCGGTGACATGGTGTGCCTGACGAAAGGGCATATCCAGCGCCCGGACGAGATAATCCGCCAGATCCGTGGCTGTAGAGAAGCCATGTGCTGCGGCCTCGCGCATTCTGTCATGGTGAAAACGGGCCGTCCCAATCATTCCGACCATGGCCTGAGCACACAACATAAAGGTATCGAATGACTCAAAGGTCAGGCGTTTATCATCCTGAAGGTCCTTCGCATAGGCCAGTGGGAGCCCTTTGATGGCGCCCTGCAAGGCCACATAATGACCGGTCACGAGGCTGGCCTTGGCCCGGATCAGCTCCGCCGCATCCGGATTACGTTTCTGCGGCATAATGGAGGAGCCCGTGGACCAGGCGTCGGTGAGGCGGACAAAACCAAATTGGGCGCTGGACCAGAGGACGACTTCCTCCGCCAGTCGAGACAGGTGGGTAGTCGCAATGGACAGGGTCGCGAGGGCCTCAAGCACAAAGTCCCGTGCCGAAACCGCATCCAGAGAATTGGCCATCGGCCGATCAAAACCAAGGGCCTCTGCCGTGGCGTCCCGATCAATCGGGAAACCGGTTCCCGCCAGTGCGCCGGCACCAAGTGGCGACTCATTCAGACGCACGGCACAATCCTGAAGCCTCGTCCTATCTCGCCCAAACATTTCAACATAGGCCAGCATATGGTGCCCCAGCGTGACCGGCTGCGCGGTTTGCAAATGGGTAAAACCGGGCATCACTGTCTCAGTTTCCCGTTCCGCAACCCCCACCAGCACGCGCTGGAGGCGCGCCAGTTGAGCGGCGGCCTCGCTCAAGGCGCCCCGCGTCCACAAACGGAAATCTGTCACAACCTGATCGTTGCGTGACCGGGCTGTGTGAAGCCGGCGCGCTGGGTCACCGATCAGCTCCTGTAGCCTCGCCTCGATATTCATGTGAATGTCTTCAAACTCGACCCTGAAAGGAAATCGGTCGTCATTCAGTTCTTCGAGCACAAGGTCCAAACCGGCCTGGATGGCCTCATTATCGGCCGCTGTGATGATTCCCTGTTCGGCCAACATGTCCGCATGCGCGCGGCTTCCGGCTATGTCCTCCCGGGCAAGACGCTGGTCAACATGAATAGAAGCATTTATCGCCTGCATGATATCAGATGGACGTGCGGCGAACCGTCCCCCCCATATCTGCTGGCCTTTTTCAGTCTTGCTCGCCATATAACTCATCTTCCATCGCTAGACCGGACGGATGCCGCCCATGGATCAATTCCTGCGCTATACCATACCTGCCATGATCGTCGGCATAGTGATTGCTGTACTCTTTTGGGTGTTTAGCGCCTCCTCCAAACCGGGCAACACCAATCCAGTCGCGCGATATGCCACTGGCGAACTTGAGAACCTGGACACCACCGATCTAGGCATGCCCGCGACAGAGGCGACCTTTGTCAATTCTGTCGGCCAGACCGTTACCTATGGGGACTTCTCCGGGAAAACTGTCTTGGTCAACTTCTGGGCAACATGGTGTGGTCCCTGCGAACGAGAAATGCCGTCGCTGGCGGCTTTGCAGACCGCCCGGGGCAGCGACGAGTTTGAAGTGGTCACCATCAGCGTCGACTCTCCGGAGGACAGGACCTACGCCATTCAACGCCTTGAGGAACTGAGTGGCGGCGTTCTGGATTTCTATATGATCTCCGAAGATCCATCCGGCTGGGATATCATATATGAGTCGGGCGCAGGAGGCGGGTTCCCGACCAGCATCCTCATCGATGCAGACGGGTCCTACATCGCCAAGCTGGAAGGCGAAGCAGACTGGACGAGCTATGAAGCCATCGGCCTGGTGGACGCGGTTCTGAAAAACTAAAGCCCAAGGTCGAACGCAAAAAGCAGGGTCCGCTGGCTTGGATTGAAATTGTCATCCGAGATCAGCCACAACCTGTACCCG
>CAJXMY010000041.1 GCA_913056435.1 uncultured Hyphomonadaceae bacterium
AGTGATTGAGAGGGAGGGTAGGAAATTTCCGACCCTTGCCACAGGGATCTAAGGGGTTAGCCGGGTTCAAATAGTGCTGATGTTGCTACCGGTGCCACCGTTGCAGCAGTGATGCAGGAGCAGTACAGCTGTACTGGTGTGCTGGTGCGCTGGCCCAGATCTACGAACAGGAGGGTGGCCGGGTGGTGTATCCCGGAAAGCCGCATGATCCGATTTATGATCTCGCCCTCGCACGCCTCTCGGAGATCGGGCTGGTTCCGGCGGCCGAGCGGATCCTGTGTATCGGCGACAGTCCGGCGACCGATATGGGGGGCGCCCGCCGGCGGGGATATGACGGGCTCTATGTCGGCACGGGGCTGAGCCTTCACGGCGGTGATTTTTCGACCGAGGTGGCGGATCTGCTGGCGGAGTATGGCATTGAGGCAAAATGGGCCATGCCCGCACTGACATGGTGACGAACACCGCAACAGACTGTAACAGAGTGTGACTTTTGACAGGGAGACCAGACCTATGACGGTCAAGGATGGCTACAAGTACGAAGATCTCTCCATTGGGATGAGCCATGAAAGCGTTCATCACATCAGCGAGCGTGACATAGAGCTGTTTGCGGAGGTGTCCGGGGACCGCAACCCGCTGCATCTGGATGACGACTATGCCAGGGGCACCCCATTTGGCCAGCGCATCGCGCACGGGGCCCTGACCGCGAGTTTCATATCCGGCATTCTGGGCAATCACCTGCCCGGTCCGGGCGCGATCTTCACCGGCTTGTCGATGCGATTCAAGCGGCCCGTCTTCATCGGCTCGGAGGTGATTGTCCGGGCCGAGATCACCGATCTCCAGCCGCGAGGCAACCGGTGCACGCTGGGCGTCAGCTGCACGGTGGACGGCAAGGCCGCCATCACAGGCGAGGCACAGGTCATGGTTCCTGGTCGGGACGCCTGATCCATGACGGTCCTGGCACATTACCGTAATGTGCCGGCCCCGTTTCGGGGCCTGTCCGTGGCGCTCGGCAATTTTGACGGGGTTCATGCCGGTCACCGGGCCGTTCTTGACGCGGCCCGCTCGGCCGCGCACGGGGTCGACTTTGGCGTTGCGACATTCGAGCCGCCGCCCCGCGCCTTTTTCCGGCCGGATGACCCGCCTTTTCGTCTCTACCGTCCCGCGCGACGGAATGCCCAGCTTCAGGCTCTCGGCGCGCGCGCGGTGTATGAACTGCCCTTTAATGCCGACATGGCCGCCATGACCGACGAGACCTTTGCGCGGGACGTCCTGGCGACCGGACTGGGGGTTCAGCATGTGACGGTCGGTTTTGCCTTCCGGTTTGGGCGGGGACGTATGGGCGATGCGGCGCGCCTGTCCTCTCTCGGGCGCGCGCTCGGCTTCGGCGTGACCATCGTCGACAAGATTGAATCGCTCGAGCAGAAGGCCTCCTCAACGGCCATACGCGAAGCTCTGATTGCAGGCGCGCCGGACAGGGCGTCGGTGCTTCTGGGCCATGACTGGGTGGTTGACGGGCTGGTTGAGCATGGTGAGAAACGCGGCCGGACGCTGGGATTTCCCACCGCGAATCTTCATCTGGGGGAGCTGATCCATCCCCGGCATGGGGTCTATGCGGTGCGGGTCCGGATCGAGGACAGCGGAGACTGGCGTCCCGGCGTGGCCAATTTCGGGCGGACGCCGACCACCGGCATACGCGATCCGCTTCTGGAGACCTTCCTGTTCGACTTTGACGGCGATTTGTATGGTCGTTGGATCGAAGTCGCTCTGGTCGCCTATCTTCGCCCCGAGCTGACCTTCACCGGCGTGGAGGAGATGGTGGACCAGATGCACCTGGACTGTGATGCGGCCCGGGCCCGGCTCGGGCGCACCCGCGCAGGGTGACAGGGCTCCAGCCCTCTGCTAGTGGCCTGTCATGACTGGACAGGGCCGGATTATCAGACAGCGAATTATGGGCCCGGTCGCGCCCTGACCTTCAGGGTGGCGCGGCCGGGTGAAGCCACGTACACCCATCATCCGAAACGACGACCGAAACACTTCCTATGTCAGACACCGATTCCAACACCGAGCCGTCCTATAAAGACACGCTTTTTCTTCCGACCACCGCGTTTCCCATGCGGGGTGGCTTGCCCAAGGCCGAACCGGAATGGATCTCCCGATGGGATGAGATGGGCCTTTACAAACGCATGAGGGCCGATGCCCAGGCGCGGGAAGCGGCGCCCTTTATCCTGCATGATGGTCCGCCTTATGCGAATGGCCCGATCCATCTGGGCACGGCCATGAACAAGATCCTGAAGGATTTTATCGTCCGCAATCATCAAATGCGGGGCTTTGATGCGGCTTATCTGCCGGGCTGGGACTGTCACGGCCTTCCGATTGAATGGAAGGTGGAAGAGGAGTTCCGCGCCAAGGGGCGGCTCAAGGATGATGTCAGCGGCGCAGAGTTCCGGGCCCGCTGCCGGGCCTATGCCGCAGAATGGGTTGAGGTTCAGGCCAAAGGCTTTCGACGCTGCGGGGTCGAGGGCGAGTGGGATAATCCCTATCTGACCATGAATTTCGAATCCGAGGCGGCGACGGTCAGGGAATTCCTCGATGTGGCTATGAAAGGGCGGCTGGTGAGGGGGGCTAAGCCCGTCATGTGGTCACCGGTGGAGCGCACCGCCCTGGCGGAGGCCGAGGTGGAATATATGGACCGCAAGGTGCCGACCATCTGGGTCCGGTTTCCGATCGCTTCGACAGCGTCGGGCCTGCCCGAGGGCGTCAGTGCGGCGAGCGTCGTGATCTGGACAACGACACCGTGGACGATCCCGGCCAATCAGGCTGTCTGTTATCGCCCGGACATTGCCTACGGCGCCTATCGTGTCGACAGCGTGATGTCGGAGGAGGAGCTCGGTTTCGCCCCTTATGCCCGGGCGGGTGAAGTCCTCGTCTTTGCCGATGCCCTGGCTGACAGCATTGCCGATGCCGCCAAGATCAGCGGCCTGACCCGCCTCGGTGATGCGGATCCGGCGGGCTGGACGCTGCACCATCCATTTTACGCCGTCGACTCCTTCTGGGGCCATGCGGTTCCCATGCTGGCCGGTGAGCATGTCACCGATGATGCCGGGACAGGCTTTGTTCATACCGCCCCGGCCCACGGCGAAGATGACTTCCTGGTGTTTCTGGCGTCGGGTCACACCGCCGCCGACATCCGCGACATTGTCGACCCGGATGGGTGTTACACGGCGGATGTTCCCGCCCCGCTGACGGGACTCGATATCATCCGGACCTCTGGCAAGAAGCGGGGGCAGCCCGGCAAGGCCAATCCGGAGGCCATGGCGCTTCTCGCGGCTCAGGGTCAGCTGCTGGCCCGGGGCATGAGCACCATTCGGGATGCGCATTCCTGGCGCTCCAAGGCGCCGGTTATCCGACGCGCGACGCCGCAATGGTTTATCGCAATGGATGTGCCCGGTGCAGACGGATCCCGCCCGCTGCGCGAGCTGGCGCTCGACGCGATCGCGGAGACCCGCTTTGTCCCCGCGACAGGCCGCAACCGCCTGACGGCCATGGTTTCGGAGCGCCCGGACTGGCTGATCTCCCGGCAACGGAACTGGGGGGTGCCGATCACATTGCTGGTCAGTCCGCAGGGACAGCCGCACACGGCTGCGCTGGACGCAGAGCTGGCCAGCCGGGTTAATGACCGCATTCTGGATGCCATCCGGAGCGAGGGCGTCGAGGCCTGGTTCAGTGCTGGTCCGGCCGATTTCCTTGATGGGCTGGTGGACCCTGCTGGCTGGGAAAAGGTGGATGATGTGCTCGATGTCTGGTTTGACAGCGGCACCACTCATGCCTTCGCCCTGCGCGACCGGGGCATTCTCAACAATACAGACGGTCAGGCAGATGTGTATCTGGAAGGCTCCGACCAGCATCGTGGCTGGTTCCAGTCGTCTCTGCTGGAGAATTGCGCGACCCGCGGCCGGGCGCCGTTCCGGCAGGTGGTCACCCATGGCATGATTGTCGACGCCGAGGGCAAGAAAATGTCCAAGTCGATCGGGAACACGATCGAACCGGAGGACTTTGCACGCCAGTATGGCATCGAGATCCTGCGTCTGTGGACGGCCAGTGGCGATTACACCGAGGATCTGAGGATTTCAGACGAAATCATCAAGGGAACCGTCGAAAGCTATCGGCGCCTGCGCAACACGCTGCGCTACCTGCTGGGGGCGCTGGCCGGCTTCGGGCCGGAGGAAGGCGTGGACCTCGCTGACATGCCGGCGCTGGAGCGTTGGGTGCTGCACCGGCTGGCCGAGCTCGACGTCCTGGTGCGCAAGGCCTGCGACGATCATGACTTCAAGCGGATCACCGCGGCGCTGGTGAACTTCTGTGCTGTCGATCTGTCGGCCGTCTATTTTGATATTCGCAAGGACAGCCTGTACTGCGACGGCCCCGGCGATCCCCGCCGACGGGCCGCGCGGACGGTGATGCAGGCGATCCTTGAGCGCCTGTTGTGCTGGCTGGCGCCAATCATGCCGTTCACCACCGAAGAGGCTTTCCACCATAGCGGGCTGAAGGAACAGGCCGACAGTGTGCATCTGCTGCAGTTCCCGCAGACCCCTGCCGGCTGGAGCGATCCTGCTCTGGCCGAGCGCTGGGCGCGCATCTTCCGGGTGCGGCGCGTGGTCACCGGGGCGATCGAGGTGGAGCGCCGGGAGAAGCGCATCCGTTCCTCCCTGGAAGCCGCGCCGGTGGTCTATCTGGAGGATGACAGCCTGCTGGCGGCCTTTGAGGGTGAGAGCGCTGAGGATATCTTCATCACGTCTCAGGCCGAGCTCGTCAGGGGGCCGGGGCCAGAGGGGGCGTTCCGTCTGGCCGATGAGGACGATGTGTCGGTGATCCCGGGTCAGGCCCGCGGCATCAAGTGCGCGCGGTCGTGGAAATATTTTGACCCGGCCACGGCGGATCCGGACTTTCCGGACATCACGCCCCGGGATGCGGCCGCGGTCAGAGAGGTCCGTGCGCTATGAACGCCGGACGAGATCGCTTGCTCGCTTTTGGCTTGATTCCCGTCATACTGGTGCTGGACCAGTGGTCAAAATGGCTGGTCCTGAAGACCCCGGCCTTCAATGCGCAGGACTGCCTCGATCGCAGTGAACCCTGCGGGCAGATCGAGCTCACCCCTGTTTTTGACCTCACCATGGTCTGGAACCGCGGGGTCAGTTTCGGAACGCTGCAGTCCGAGGGCATCATGCGGTGGATCCTTGTCCTGGCCACCCTGGCCATTGCGGTCGGCTTCGGCGTCTGGCTCAGCCGGGCGGCAGGCAGGCTGACCCGCCTGGCACTGGCGCTTGTGGTCGGTGGCGCGATTGGAAATGTCATAGACCGGATCCGATTCGGCGCCGTGGTGGACTTTCTGGATTTCTCCGGCCTCTATTTTGTGTGGGTGTTCAATGTCGCGGATGCCGCAATTACTGTCGGGGCGGTCTTGCTCTTTGTGGACCAGTTCCTAATGTCTGACTCCAAGAACCCCACCGGTTCGAAGACCTGAAACCGATAGGACAGGACCCAGGATATGGCTCGGATTTTACTCACGTCTCTCGCTGCGCTCAGCCTTGTGGGCGCCTGCGCCTCCGGCTCCGGCGGGCTCCGGACCCCGGACGAGTTCCGGATCGTGACCAAGGCGCCCCTGATCGTGCCCCCTGAATTCCGGCTGCGTCCCCCGACGACCGGCCAGGCCCAGCCTGCTGAAGTCCTTGAAGAGCAGCAGACGACATCGACTTTTGGCATCACGATTGGGGCCGGGGCCAGCCTGATCGAAAAACGTCTCGTGGCCGGGGCCGACGCGACTGCAGTGAGCCCGGTGATCCGGGCTCAGGTGGATTATGAAGAGGCCCGCATCCTGCGCAAAGCGCCGGCGGCCAGTGACCGGATCCTCGATGCCGGCATCGGACAGGCGGATGTCGCCGATAATGCGACCGGGGGCGGGGACGTGATCATTTCGCGTTCGGCCGACGATCGACGGAAGTTGCCCGGCACCTGATCCGCCGGGCGGGACACGAACAGGAGCCGAGTTTGACAACAGGATGGAGGCGCTTCGGCGCACTTGGCGCAGGTCTGGCCGGCCTGGCCATGGTCGCTGCGGCGGAGACGGACACGGCGGGCTGGGCACCGGCACAGTTCACCCTCGACAATGGTATGGACGTCCTTGTCCTGCCGGACCACCGCGCCCCCGTGGTGACCCATATGGTCTGGTACAAGGTGGGCGCGATGGATGAGGCGCCCGGAAAGTCCGGGCTCGCCCACCTCTTCGAGCATGTGATGTTCAAACAGACCGATGACATCGCCGATGGCGAGTTTGACCGGATCGTGACCCGCAGTGGCGGACGGTCCAATGCCGGGACAAGCTGGGATTATACCGTCTACTATGAGCAGGTGGCCAAGCCACATCTGTCCCGGATGATGGCCCTCGAGGCGGAGCGCATGACCGATCTGATCATTGATGAGGACCCGCAGGGCAGCTTCATCACCGAGCGCGACGTGGTCAAGGAAGAGCGCCGCCAGACTCTGGAGAGCAGCCCCAGCCGGGTGCTGCAGGAGAAGGTCTTTGCAGAGGTGTTCAAGGGGCACCCTTACGAAATTTCGATCATCGGTCGGATGGAGGAGGTGAGCGCCCTGACCCCTCAGGATGGCATGGCGTTTTACAGGACGTTCTACTCTCCGGAAAATGCGGTTCTGGTTGTCGCGGGCGATGTGACCCCCGACGAGGTCCGGGCCCTTGCGCAGCAGCATTACGGACCGAAAGTTCCCTCCGGCCTGGTCAGCGAAACCCGCAATTGGCAGACGCTGCCGCCGCTGGACCGCACCCTGGATGTCGAGCACACCGACCCCAAGGTCCGTCAGCCTGTCTGGTCGCGCTATTATGACGGGACGTCGCTGTTCCTTGACCGTGAGACGGCCCTTGCGCTGGAGGTGGGGCTGGAGGTCCTGGGCGGGGGCAGCACCAGCCTGCTGTCGCGACGTCTGGTGGAAGATCAGAAACTGGCCATTTCGGTGGGAAGCACTGTTTACAGTTTTCTGCGTGATGGTGGGCCGAGCCTGATCTATGCCAGCCCGTCGCCGGGGGTCAGCCTCGACACGCTCGAAGCGGCTGTGATGGCGGAAATCGCCGCCATTCTCGAGGAGGGCTTTGACGAGGCCGACGTCCGCCGTGTGCGCAACAGCCTCGCCGCCTCTGCCATTTATCAACGTGACAGCCAGATGAGCATGGCCCGGACATTCGGCGCCTGGGTCACGATTGGCGGAGATGTTCAGGATATTCTGGACTATCCCGATGATGTCCGCGCCGTGACGGCAGAGCGGGCTCTGGCGGCAGTGCGAGATGTGTTCCGTCCGGACGCCCATTTCATACAGGCGCGCTTATTGCCCGAGACGGAGGCCATGGAATGAGACACGCCCTGAACACGATCGCCGCGGCCCTGACCGTTTCCCTCGGGCTCGCCGCTTGTGGGCCGACCCAGCCGGCGGGAGACAGGGCCACCCCGGCGGCTGTGGAGGTGAGTGTCTATGACGGGGCGTTCGCGACCATCCAGCAATTCACGACCCCGGGCGGGGTCTCGGTCTGGCTGGTGGAGGAACCCTCGATCCCGATCCTGTCCCTGCAGATGGCGTGGCCGACAGGGACGATTTCGGACCCGGTCGGTCAGGACGGTCTGACCGGTGCGGTGGCCTATATGATGAATGAAGGGGCCGGGGCGTATGACAATCAGGCCTTCCAGATGCGGATGGAAGAGCTGAACATGAGCTTCGGGTGCAGTGCAGACCGGGTGTCGACAGCGTGCAGTGCATCCATGCTGACGGATAATCTTGAGCCCAGCTTTGACCTGATCGGGCTGGCCTATGCGGCACCACGCTTTGACACCGGTCCGTTCGAGCGTCTGGTGCGCGAACGTGAAGTGGGCCTGCAGACCCGCCAGACCAATGCCCGCTATCTGGCGGAACGGGCCCTGATCGAGGCGCTTTACCCCGATCATGCGTTCGCGCGCCAGATGACCGAGGAGAGTTTGGCCGCCTTGACTCCGGAAGCCGCGAAAGCGCACAAGGACCGCCTGATGAGCCGGGAAGGCCTGCTGGTGACCGCGGTTGGCGCAGTCTCGCCGGACCAGCTGGCGCCGCTGATTGATGGCATGATTGCCGGCTTGCCCGAGACCGCGGAGACGCTTTTGGCGTCACCCGTTGACATGGCCGCGCCGCGGTCCGTGCCTCTGATCGTCGACCTGCCCCAGCCGCAGAGTTTGGTCCGGTTTGTCGGTCCGGCGGTTCCGCGCGACCATCCCGACTTTTATCCTCTGGCGGTGATGAATTATATCTTTGGCGGAGGTGGCTTCGGCACCCGTCTGATGGATGAGCTGCGCGTGGCGCGCGGCCTGACCTATGGCATTTATACCAGTGTTGACCCGGATTCGAACCTTCCGGTTTTGTCTGGCGGGGGAACCACCAAGAATGACAGCGCGGCTGAGTTTGTCGAGGCGATACAGGCGGAAATGGTCAAACTGGCCGAAGGTGGCGCTGAGGCTAGCGAGCTGGAGGACGCCTTGCTTTACCTCATCGGGTCGTATCCGCTGAGCTTTGACTCCAATGCCAAGATTGCGGCCAACATGATGTCCCTGCGCCTCGATGACTTGCCAGTGGACCAGTTCGATCGTCGCAATGAGCTGATCTCGGCGGTGACGCTGGACGATGTGAACCGGGTGGCCACGACCTATCTGGATCCGGAGCGCTACACCTTTGTGATTGTCGGGGAACCCGTCGGGCTGGCACCGTAGACCGGGTGGCCCCGGTGCGCACTCGTCCTATCCACGCTGATCGAGTGCGCGGACATAATACGCTACCTGCTTTCGTTCGGGTTCGAAGGTCTGATCGCCAACCCGTTTGAAGCCCAGCCGTGAATGAAAGGCATGGGACACCGGATTGTCAGGGATCAGGTTGACTTCGCAGCCGAGGCTGGTGCGCCCGGCACAGGCCAGAAAGGCGGCCTTGTAAAGAGACACGCCCAGCCCTGAGCGCCGATGGTCAGGCGCGATGGCGATCCGGTCGACATAGACCAGATCCTGATCGTTCTGCCTGGCCCAGTGCTCGAACCAGCGCAGATTTGGACTGGTATAACGGGTTTCTCCGCGCTCGACGAGATTGATGAAGCCAGCGGGCGCGCCGGTCTGCGACTCGGCCACCAGCGCGTGGCCGAGGGTCAGAAGATGGGCCAGGCTGTCGGCGGTTTCAGCGCTGACCCCCGGCGTTCCGGCTTCATTGATGGCCAGCAGCGCGGCGAGATCCCCTTGATCACATGATCGTATTCGAAGGTCGGTGGGAGGGGGCATGGTGGTGTGACCTGGGGTTAGCGGGAGACCGAAGCAGCGGCCAGGGCGGGCGAGGTTGCAAGGTTGACCCATCGTCAGCCTCTGGGGAAGGGTGAAATTTTCCAGATAGGTGTTAGAGCTGGGATAATCTAATCAGCTGGAGGATGTTTTATGAGCGAGACCGACTATGTTCCACCCCGGATCTGGATCTGGGACAAAGAGAGCGGGGGACGCTTTGCCAAGATCAACCGGCCGATTGCCGGACCGACCCATGACAAGGCTCTGCCGCGTGGGCGTCATCCGCTCCAGCTCTATTCTCTGGGGACCCCGAACGGCGTAAAAGTCACGGTCATGCTGGAGGAGTTGCTGGAGGCGGGACATGCCGGTGCGGAATATGATGCCTGGCTGACCAATATCGGGGCCGGGGAGCAGTTCGGATCCGACTATGTCGATCTCAACCCGAACTCCAAGATCCCCACCATGGAAGACCGCTCCGGACCGGCGCCTGTCCGGCTGTTTGAATCCGGATCGATCCTGGTTCACCTCGCCGAAAAATTCGGGGCCTTCCTGCCAGAGGCGGGACCGGACCGGACAGAGACCTTCAACTGGCTGTTCTGGCAGATGGGGTCCGCACCCTATCTCGGTGGTGGATTTGGCCATTTCTATGCCTATGCGCCGGTGAAGATCGAATATGCGATTGATCGTTTTGCCATGGAGACGAAACGCCAGCTTGATGTTCTTGACCGCAATTTGGCGGATCGCGAATACATGATTGGCGACACATATACGATTGCCGATATGGCGATCTGGCCGTGGTATGGCGCGCTGGCCAAGGGGTTGCTTTACGACTCGGCGGAGTTCCTTCAGGTGCACGAGTACAAGCACGTCAACCGCTGGGCGGACCAGCTGCTTGAACGGCCAGCCGTGCGGCGTGGGCGTATGGTGAACCGGGTCTACGGAGAGCCGTCAAGCCAGCTCTTCGAGCGACACAATGCCTCTGACTTCGACACGCTGACACAGGACAAACTCCCCGAGGAAGACCGTGGCAAGGTTGATCCCTACCGGCGCGGGCTGGATCTCGAGGGCGTTTAGGGACAGCGCCAACCTGACGTCTCACACATAAAAAAGGGCGGCCTGTGGGCCGCCCTTTGTCCGTGTCTGCAGCTGGCGCCTAGGCCGTGGGCAGAGTGTAATCCTTGAACATTTCGCGCAGGGCAAGCTTGTTGATCTTGCCGGTCGCGCCGAGCGGAATCTCATCGACGAAGGCGACATCGTCCGGTGTCCACCATTTCGCGATCTTGCCGTCCAGCTGGGCCAGAACGTCCTCCTTGGAAGGGCTTTCGCCCTCGGCTGCCTGGATGATCAGCAGCGGACGCTCATCCCATTTCGGGTGATAAATGCCGATCGCCGCGGCATTGGCCACCTTGGGGTGGCCGACGGCGATATTCTCAATGTCGATCGAACTGATCCACTCGCCACCGGACTTGATCACATCCTTGGCCCGGTCGGTGATCTGCATCGTGCCATAGGCGTCGATATTGGCCACATCTCCGGTATCGAAGAAGCCCTGATCGTCCAGCACATCCCCACCATCGCCCTTGAAATACCCGGCTGCAATGGCGGCGCCACGGACCATCAGACGGCCAGAGACCTGGCCATCATGGGCCAGATCATGGCCTTCATCGTCGACGATTTTCAGTTCGACGCCGAAGGGCGGGCGTCCCTGTTTCAGTTTCTGTTCCATCTGCTGGTCGATGTCGGCCGCCTTCAAATGCGGCGGCAGGGTGCCCAGCGTGCCCAGAGGAGACGTCTCGGTCATGCCCCAGGCATGGATGACTTCGACCTCATAGTCCTGCTCGAAGGCCCGCAGGATCTTTTCCGGGATGGCCGACCCGCCAATGATCACCTTTTTGAGGTGTGGCAGTTTCAGATTATTTTCCTGAAGATAGGTCAGCAGCATCAGCCAGACGGTCGGGACGGCCGCGGTGATGGTCACTTTTTCGCTGTCCAGCAATTCATAGATCGACGCGCCATCCATCTGCGCGCCCGGCATGACCATATTGGCCCCTGTGGCCGGACAGGACAGAGCCAGACCCCAAGCATTCGCATGGAACATCGGAACCACGGGCAGCACAACATCGTCGGCGCCCATGCCCATGGCATCCTTGTTCATGGTCACCAGCGTGTGCAGGACATTTGACCGATGCGAGTAGAGGACGCCTTTCGGATTGCCCGTCGTGCCAGACGTGTAGCACAGACCACAGGCCGTATCTTCCGGGAAGCCGCCCCATGGCGTGTCCTTGGTCCGTCCGTCTGTCCACAGGTCGAAGGCGACTGCCCCCAGCGTGTTCTCGGGCATGCTGGCGGCATCTGCGAAGATGACGAAGGTTTTGACGGTCTCCAGCTGGTCCTTGATGGCCTCAATAATCGGGAGGAAGGTGGTGTCGAAAATCAGGACCTTGTCCTCGGCGTGATTGGCGATCCAGGCGATCTGATCGGGGTGGAGACGCGGATTGATGGTGTGCAGAACCGCGCCGATGCCCATGGTGCCATACCAGCTGGCCATGTGCCGGGCCGAGTTCCAGCCCAGTGTCGCCACCCGGTCGCCGAGACCGATGCCTTCATCCTTCAGGGCAGAGGACACCTGCTTCGACAGGTCATACAGATCGCTGTAAGTGGTGCGAACAATCTCGCCGTTGACCCGTCGGGTCACGATTTCCCGGTTCGGATTGATGCGTTTTGCGTGTTCGAGAATCTTGTCGACGGTCAGTGACCAGTCCTGCATGATTCCTTGCATAATGTCCTCCAAAAGTCTTTTCACGTCGCCCCAAGGTCGGGCCTGAGAGTGTTGTAGGAGGCAGGACGGAGATCGGCAAGAATGGATCGGGTCTGCGGGCGAAAACTTTCCGTGAAATGGCCCTGACGCCCTTTCCGATGCCGGCCGCTCATCCGGCCAGATGCGGTCATGCAGGCGCTGACGCAGCTGTTTCGTCCAGTGCGCCCGGCGGGGTCAG
>CAJXMY010000042.1 GCA_913056435.1 uncultured Hyphomonadaceae bacterium
CCTGCTTCCAGATCAGCCGGTCTGCATAGCGCGCCGCCAGAGCAATATCGTGCAGAACCACCAGCGCCCCGCCTCCCTCAGACACGAAGGTCCGGAACAGGTCCATGACCCGAAATTGCTGGCGAGGATCAAGGGCGGCCACCGGCTCGTCAGCCACCATGAGCGGCGCGCCGGCCGCAAACGCCCGGGCGCAGTGCACCCGCGCCAGTTCCCCACCAGAGAGCGTATCTGCCCGGCGGCGTCGCAGGGTCTCTATCTGACAGGCGATAAGGGCCCCCTCGACAGCTTCGGCATCGACCTCAGATAACCGGCCGGGAGCGGCGCCATAGGCAAACCGGCCCAGAGCGACCAGATCCTCAACCCGGCTGGGCCAGGCCAGAGGACGGCTCTGGGGCAGATAGGCGATAGACCGGGCGCGCCGCCGGGCCGACAGGCGCAGGACGTTTTCTGTGTCCAGCCAGACCCGACCGGAATTTGGCATTTCTATGCCGAGCCCGGCCTGAAGTGTTAGCGTTTTTCCCGCGCCGTTCGGTCCCAGCAAAACGACCAGTTCACCGGACCGCACGCTCAGGGACACACCCCGGACGCGATCCGCACCGCCCCGCCGGACCACAAGATCCTCGATGCGCAGCTCAGTCATGGCCTGTACTCCTGCGCGCCGCGATCCAGGCGAAAGCCGGGGCCCCGATCAAAGCCGCAACCACGCCTAGATGAAGCTCTGCCTGGGTTGGAAGCAACCGCACGCCCAAATCCGCCAGAACCAGAAGGACCCCACCCAGAAGACCGGACGGGACAAGGGAGCGGGCCGGATCATGCGCCGTCCACGGCCGGACCAGATGCGGCGCCACGATCCCAATAAACCCGATTGTCCCGGCCAGGGCCACGGCGGCTCCGGTCGCCAGCCCTGCGCCGAGCACGACCGCCAGACGCTGTCTGAGGAGATCAACCCCCACACCACTGGCCGCTTCTTCGCCAAGGGTCAGGGCTGTCAGGCCCCGCCGGCTGATCCAGAGCAGTCCGAGCCCCAGGCCGAGAAAGGGCAATACCCGCCCAATGTCTTCAAGACTGCGATTGGCGACCGAGCCGAGCATCCAGGTCACCATGTCACTCAGCGAAAAGGGATTGGGCGCCAGATTCATCATCAGGCTCATCAGGGCGGCCGCAAAGCTCGACAGCCCAACCCCAATCAGGATCAGGGTCACGACGGACCTTGTCCGCAATGCTGCCAAAGCGATCAGGCCGGTTGCGGCAAGCGCGCCTGCAATCGCCGCGAGCGGCAGGATATCGGCCGCAGAGCCCGCGATCCCGAAATACAGCGTAAAGGTGGCGGCAAGCGCCGCACTGGCCGACACACCCAGAACGCCGGGCTCGGCGAGCGGGTTGCGTAACAATCCCTGCAGGGCCGCCCCGCTGACCCCAAGCGCGAGTCCTACAGCAAAGGCCGCCAGTGCCCGGGGCAGACGGATCTGCCAGACGATCACCTGATCCGCGGCGCTGGACTGGCCGAGTAAGGCAGCCAGGACTCGGTCCGGCGCCATGGGCGTCGACCCGATCAGACACGCCAGTCCCAGGCTCAGAAGACAGGCCAGGCCCAGACCGGGAATCAGGAGGCGGGACAATATCATGGATGCTGCGGATCCAGACCGGCTTCGGCGAGCGCCTCGATGGCCTCGATCATGAACCAGCCGCCGCAGGCGGTCCAGGCGCCACGAAGCGGCACCACCGGCGTCTCGGCCAACTGGGCACGGGCAATCGGGTGACGCGCCGCACTCCAGGCATGCGGCTGGGTGCGATGACTGTCGTAAAACGCCGCGGCTATCAGGTCCGCCCGCTGCCGGACGAGGGTCTCAAGCGGAAGCGGGTGCCACCCCGGCCGGGTTTCGAAATTCCGCAAACCGGCCGCCCCGATCATATCATGGACAAGTGATCCCGGCCCCGAGGTCACCCCACCCGGTGTCATGTACAAGACAGAGCGTGCCTCCGCCTGACTGTCCAGCGTCCCAAGGCGCCGATCCATGTCGGCCACGACCTGCTGGCCTTTTTCCGGCGCGCCCAGATCCTCCGCTATCGACACGGTCATCGCTTTGATGTCTTTGACCGAATTGGCAAATCCAATCTGGAGGACGGGAATACCCGCCGCATCGAATAGCCCGGAAATGGCAGGCCCCCCGCCATAGGCCCGGACCACGAGGTCGGGCCGCAGCAGCAGCACATCTTCGGCAATCGGACGAACGCTGGGAATGCCCTGGGCCGCGGCGGCCATATAGGAAAAGGCCTGATCGGCGTCTGGGGACACGGCGCGGATCCGATCCGGGTCCGCAAATTTCAGGACATACTGATCCGCACAATAGTCGAGGCTGACAATGCGCACGGGTGGTCCCACCAGATCCGTGACCGGATCGGAGGGCGACAGGCCACATCCCGCCAGCAGCCCCCCAATGGCAAGCCCCATCCCTGTCAGACCCCCGAGAACCGCCTTCATGCTCAGCGTGCCCTCAGACCGAACAGCAGAGCCCGGCCCGGCTGGTGGTACCCAAAGACGTCGGTGACGTCTTGATTGAGCAGATTGTTTCCCCTGACGGTGACCGACAAGCGCTCTGTGACAGGGATATCGAGGGTTGCCGAGACCAGCCAGTAAGCATCAAGCTCAACCCGGCGGAAAGTGCCAAAATCCAGATCGTCCTGGTGCCCGACATAATCCGCCGCAAAACCCGCCCGCCAGCCGTCCTGATGGGCCGCAGTCCAGGAAAGCTGGAGGCTGCCGGTCCACTCCGGCACCCGGATCTCAGCATCCCCCTGATCATCCCTGGACTCGATGACCGACAGGCTGGCACCCAGGGCGAGCTGTTCGTTGAGCGACAGCGATCCAGACGCCTCAACACCAGACCGGTCACTCTGGCCGGTCCGGTTGCGGGCGGTGGATGTGAAATCAGGATTGAACGCGGTGAAGATCTCGTCCTCAAGGGATGCCTCGAAATAGGTCACCGACCAGTGCGTCGCGCCAAGGGTCTGGTCCAGACCGACTTCCCAGCTGGTCGAGCGTTCCGGCAACAGATCCGGATTTCCAATGAAACTGCCCGGAAAGAAACCGAAGAGTTCGGTGAAGGTGGGGTTCTTGACGCCGGCCCCGGCGCTGGCCCTCAGCTTCCCCGTTCGTCCGGTCCGCCAGGCGGTGCCCACACGCCAGCTCGTGGCATCCTCGAACCGGCCGCGATTGTCATCCTGTCGGACTGACCCTGTCAGGGTCCATCGGTCACGAGAAAAGTGGGCCTCTGCCGAGAGCCCCAGCGTCTCGAAGGCCTGCGCCTGATTTGGATCGCCAAAGAAACTGGCCTCTCCTATCCTCTGGTAGGTTTCTTTCTCCCAGTCGACCAGCCCGGTCATCCGGACCTGTCCCCCCGCCAGATCAAACTGATGCGAGGGGCTGTAAGTCCATTTCACCCGTTCACCGAGGGTCTCGCCGGTCTGGATGTCCGTATCCAGCAGCGTCCGCTCAATCTCCGACCAGGCCAGACGAAGCTGATGATCGAGGCCCGCCTGACGTCCCCGCAATGCGGCCCCAGCTGTCCACTGCTGCGTGTGGGCCTCCTCGTTCGTATCGTCGAGGCGCCCATCAAAATCACGGTCGGAATCATTCCCGGTCCGGTCATCAGCATACCGCAGAAGACCATTGAGCTGCCAGCCTCCTCCGACGCCGATGGTCCCTGTGGCCAGAAGCGACGAAGCTTCACCACCATCCTTTTCACCGCCACGTCCCGAGGTATCGACACCCTCCGTGCGGCTTCGCGCCAGCGTCAGGCCAACATATCCGTTCTCAAGATCGTGCCCGACCGTCAGGTCCGTGCGATGCGTGCCATAGGTTCCCACTTCGATCAGCCCCCGCAGGCCCGCCTCCTGCGCGGAAACGATCTGGATGACACCACCAATGGCATCTGATCCGAAAAGAGCCGACTGTTCCCCCCGGGCGACCTCGACCCGCGCGGGGTAGAGCCCGCTCAGCAGGCCAAAGTCCGTTTCCCCGGTGGTGGGGTCAGACACCTCAATCCCATCGAGAAGGACCAGTGTATGGTTGGCCTCGCTCCCTCGGATCCGGACCTGCGTCAGGCCGCCCACCGCGCCGGACCGCGACACAGCAAGGCCCGGGACCGCGCGCAGCTGATCAGCCAGATAGGGCTGGTCACGGATCAAAAGGTCAGACATGTCCAGCACGGTGACCGAGCCGGCCAGCTCATTGGTGGGCACCGGACGCAGTCCAGCCACCTCAACCGGGGCGAGGCGCAGATCCTCCTCCTCGGAGACAGGGTCCGGGCTTTGAGCCTGGGCGCTCCCGAAACAGATCAGGCCCGCGGCCAGACCACAGCGTAATGAGCGCATGACGCGACTCCTTCTTAAGAACCGCGGCATAAGCCGGGTCCGGACATGACACCCGCCGGGTCGGCCCGACGGTTTTCCAAGTGTCGTTTCGGAGGAGTCGCTCAGACAAAGCGATGGTCCTGCACTGCCACTGGCTGGTCCCGGCCGGCAGGCGAACGACGCGATGGCAGGTTTCCTGGCTCACCGATCGCTGCCTCTGGCCACCTTCCCGGATCAAACGTCCAGTGGTTTTCCGGCCTTTGGCTCCCGGCTGACAGTTGCGGGCACAGCCCCGGACTCACACCGGGTTCCCTCTTAGCCTCCGGTCAGGAGGCACCATCTGCGGGTGTTATCTGCCCAGGACGCAACCTTGTCAATCAGCGTGGCCCCGGCCTGCCGGCTTTACTCGCGGACCTGGGGGCCATCGAACTGGCGGGCGAAAAAATCATCCCGTCGCCACAGTGGGCGCTCGTCACCATCCGCCAGCGCGCGCGCAATTCGGGCATTCACCTCGGCAAAGCGGGCCGCGGCACCAAAATTGAGATCATTGTCCATATCATCTCCCGGCCGGTGATAGGTTTCGGCAAAATGCGCCGCCCAGGCGTCTTCGCCGCCATTCGCAAAGCCTGTGGCCAGGAAGACCGAAGGGACCCCGATCTGAACAAAGCGGTAATGGTCTGACCGCGTGAACAGGCCCTGAGTTGGAAAAGGATCAGGCGACAGCGTCAGCGACATATCCGCCGCCACATCACGGACAACCTCGCCAATGGTCGAGCGCTCAGCCCCAAAGGCGACAAGATCTGTAAAGTCATAGGTCAGCACCGGCATGTCGAGGTTGACCAGACCGACCAGCGATTCAGCCGGCACAGTGGGGTTCTGGGCAAAGTATTGAGATCCCAGAAGGCCCTTTTCCTCCGCCGTCACAAAAACAAGCAGGATCGAACGCCGTGGCCGTGGCCCATCGAGGATCATTCGCGCGGCTTCCAGCAGGGTGGCCACGCCGGCCGCATTGTCGAGGGCGCCATTATTGATCCGGTCGGCCTCGAAAGACTCTGACACGCCGATATGGTCCAGATGGGCTGTCATCAAGATATAATCGTGCTTCAGGACCGGGTCACTGCCCTCGATCAGACCAATCACATTGTCGGACTGGACCCGATCCAGTTCAGACTGTTGCGCAAGGGACAGGGTCAGGGGCAACACATGGCCGGGCCGCTGCACGCCGGCCTCCGCCCGCGCCGCGATTTCCGCCTCCAGATCAAGGCCAGCCTCAGAGAACAGTTTCGCCGCACCTTCCGGAGACAGCCGCCCGCCGACCCGCAGGCCGGGCGTGGCCGTATAGGCTTCTCCGTCGGGCTTGATCCAGGACAGCGACGCGGCATTCAGCCGGCCCTCCGAAACCAGTCTTTGGAAGGAATAGCGACGTTCACTTTCCGCTGTCGGAACGGACAGGATCGCCACAGCGCCACGGGCCGCCGCTTCGCGGCTTCGCTGCCCGCTATAATAAGCGCGCTGCTCAGTCTCCAGCCCAGACGGCATGCCGCTGAGCATGAGCACCACCTTTCCCTCAACATCGAGGCCTGCATAATCATCCTGGCCGAGGTCCGGGGCCACCAGACCATAGCCGACGAAAACCGCCTCGCCGGTGGCCACACTTTGGGCCAGACGGCTGGAGCCATAGATGACAAAGTCTTCATTCTCAACAAGCCCGAGGGCCTGCCCACCGCGCCCGGTGGCCCGCAGCGACAGACCATCGGGGTCGCGATAGCCCCGCTGCAGGGGGACTGTCTGCCTGTAGGTTCCATCCACACCACCTGGTGCGACCCCGAGGGCCTCCAGTTCCGAGGCCACATAAGCGGCGGCGGCATCATAGCCCGGTGTCCCGGCCTCGCGCCCCTCCAGATCATCACTCGCCAGATAGGCCATATAAGCTTCAATTTGCCCGGGGTGGGCTCGCAGTGCCGCATCACCGTCAGTCGCGCCCTGAGGCTGACAGGCTGCCATCAACAGAAGAAGACCGGTGAAGAAACAGGATCTGTGCAGCATGAGGATATCCTCTTTTTTATGTTGTGTGCCGCCCGCCACTCGGGTCCTGTTCACAGGATCAGACGGGCGGTAGGATGTGGCAGGCTCTCGCAAGGGCAAGGCAAACAATTTTGCACGAACGACGGATTCCGGCATGATGGGCGTTTCAGGGTGGTCTGGAACATTGAAGGGGAAAACGCTGTGACGTCGAGAAAGCAGGCAAGTGCCGTGATGGCCATGCTCTCCAGTCTATTGTTCGCCGCCTGTGGTGGCGGCGGTGGTGGGACGCCGCCCGCCCCGCCCCCACCGCCTCCGCCTGCTCCGCAAAGCCAGTTTGATGTCGTTTATGGCAGCGGGCTCACCAATGGCGGGTCGAAGGCGCTGACCCTCGATCTCTACCAAAGCGGCGCCCCGTGCACACAAGCGCGCCCTTTCGTTATGCTGATCCACGGCGGCGGCTTTACCGGCGGCGACAAGGCCATTGGCCGCTGGCCCTCCTATGCCGAAGAGATGACGGATCGCGGCTATGTTGCGCTGTCGATCAATTACCGCCTGCAGGGCGATCAACCTCTGCCTTCAGCCGAGTTTACGCCCATTCGGGATGGGATTCTGGCCGCTCTTGAGGCTCAGAATGATCCGGAGGCCCTCAGCTTAGCCAACACGATTTCCAGTGCCTTCGAAGACACCGTCCGGTCACTGCGCTGGGTTGAAGAGAATGCCGGGACACATTGTATCGACCCTTCGACCTTTGCCCTTTGGGGGGGCTCTGCAGGATCCTATATCGCACTCGCCGTGGCTTATGGCATGGACGACTTCAGCATTGCCGTGACCAAGCCAAAGGTCGTCATAGATGAGTGGGGCAGCCTGATCATACCCAATGCCATGACCGATAGTGATCCCCCCCTGTTCATCCTCCACGGACAGAATGACACCGTCGTACCCTATGATTTGGCCTTACAGCTCCAGCAGGAGGCAGATGCCGTGGGGCTGCCCTACAGTTTTTACACTGTGTCCAATGGCGGCCACGGCTTCGATACCCGCATCGTGACTGTCGATGACGTTCCGATATTCGAACTTGAGGCCCGTTTCATCGACGCCCATTTTTCCGGAGCAAACGCAGAGTACGAAACCCGGACCATTCCGCTCCGCGGAGGCTGATGTCGGCCTCACCCCTTTGGCTCAGGCATGATGGCTTGTCAGGCGGGGCATCAGGGCGACAAAAAGAAACAGGCCCGCAAACCCGATGGCGCAGACGAAGAAACTGTCGCGAAAGGCATAGACCATCGCATCCTGGATGATCTGCTGGGAGATCGGCCTGAAGGCCTCTGAAAAGGCCTCTCGCATGGGGGTACCGGCACGTGTTGCCTCCATGACAAAATGCTGATGCCAATAAAGCATCTCCGAATTGGCTTCGGTCATGCCACTGGCAAGATGTTCGCCATGAAACACCATGCGCCTCTGCAGCAAAACGGCCAGAACCGTGACCCCCAAGGAGCCTCCGATCTGCATCAGGAAAGATGCCGCCCCTGTGGCCGACGCCAGCAGCGTCGGTGGAACCCCCCGGATCGCCGAGGTATTGGATGGCGTCATGCAGAAGCTGATCCCTATTCGGCTGAGAATAATCCACACCACAAGGGTCCAGTAGGGAGTCGAAGCCGTCACGCCGGCCAGCAGATAGATCGCAAGCCCAAACGCGGCGATCCCGAACGCGATCAAAAGGCGGGCGTCCATTGTGTCGGTCAGCCGACCGGCCAGAGGAAAGCCAATAACCATGGCCAGACCCGCTGGAATCATCATGATTCCGGCCGCCGTCGGCGAATAACCCTGAACCATCTGGACGAAAATTGGGATCAGGTAGGTCGACCCATAAATCGCGGTTCCTGTGCCCGCGATCACCACGCCCGCCAGGGCAAATTGGGGGTGCAGGAAGACCCGTAAATTGAGGGCCGGAAAAGGGTGTCGCAATTCCCACCAGATAAACATCATAGCACTGGCCGCAGACAGCGCCGCTCGGAACAGACTGATATCTGACCCCCATCCATCCCGGTCCCCATTGGCAAGGAACGACAGAAACGGGATGATGGTCAGCGCCATCAGGAGAAGCCCGGCCAGATCAAGCGGAGGGCGTTTCGCCGCCTCCGCGGTGTGACGGTCCGGCATGAGAATGGCCGCCAGCGGTAGGGCAAGAAGCCCCAGTGGCAAGGTCGCAATAAAGACAAGCCGCCAACTGGCCAGGTCAACCGCATATCCGCCCAGAGCGGGCCCGAAGGCCGGTGCCAGAACCACACCGATAGAAAAAATTCCGATGGCACGTCCTCTCAGCTGGTCTGGAAAAGTCTGGAAGATCATCAGCATCGACATGGGCTGCAGGAGACCCGCGGCAACGCCCTGCATGGCACGGGACAGGATGAGGAGCCCGTAATTCCCACTCATCGTCCCCAGAACAGACCCGATCAGAAAGACCACCAGCGCACTGAGATAGGTCGCGCGGGCACCAAATGCCGAAACCGCCCAGGCATTGGCCAGCATCGCAATCGTCGAGGACGCCAAAAAGGCTGTCGACATCCACTGGGCCTGATCCTGGGTCAGCCCGAACGCTCCGATGATTGCAGGCAGGGCCACATTAATTGTGGTGGCGGCGAGCATCGTGGCCATGGATCCGCTGAGCATGCAGAAGAGGAGCAGCCAGCGATAATTCAGTCCAAAGGTTCGAAACTTCTCCTGAATTTCAGGGCCCGCTGTCGCCGGGACAGACCGTGTCATGTCCTCGGGCCCGGCCATGGCACCCCCAGCTGGCAGACTCATTGATCGGATCCACGCCGCCGGATTGACACGGTTGCCATTGACCCCGGACGCAGAGACCGCCGCGGGGGATCGAGATCAATGCGCACATTGATCCGCTGGGTGATCTTGGTGAAGACACCGCTCGCATTCGGATTGGGCATCATGGCTGCCTCAGCGAGGGTCAGGTCTCCAATGCGCGACAGACGCCCCGACAGCTCTTCTCCGGGCAGGCTGTCTACGCGAATGCGAACGGGCGCCCCAATGTCGAGATCGCCAATCTCGGTTTCCTTGATGTTGGCAGAGACCCAGACAGCCTCGGGGTCATGCAGAAGGGCCACCCGAAACCCCTGAAGGGTTCTCTCCCCGATATCGTAGAACAATTCATCCACGACACCCGAGATCGGGCTTTTAATATTGTGCTGATCCAGCAAAACAGTCTGGCGTTCTATTTTCGCCGCGACCTGGACCAACCGAGCCTCCAGAACCAGCAGGTCCTGTTCGACAATGGACGCGTCATCCCGTGACACGAGGGCTTCCCGAGCCCGGGCCCTCGCCGAGGCCAGATCGGCGTCCGCGGCGCGCAGGGCCTGGCGGGCGGTTTCCAGGTCATTTTCTGCGGCATCCCAGGCCGGCTGTGTCAGCAACCCGGCCTCAAGCAGATTATCGGCTCTGGCAAAGTCCCGTTCGGCTCGGGCCAGCGCGGCTTGTGCCGACTGGGCATCGGCCTCTGCGGCGCGCACATTGGCCCGGCTCTCATCGATCTGGGTTCCAGAGAGAGACCCGACCATGCCCAGACGGCGGCGTTCGCCCTCTATCTGCGCAAGGAGCGCATTCTGATCCGCTCGGTATTCATCCAGAAGATGGCGGGCGGCCCGGTCATCAACCTGGTAAATCAGGTCGCCTGCCGCAATCCGGTCTCCCTCCGCAACGGCCACACGGACAATCTGCCCCGATACATCCGACGAGATCGCAATCATTTCCGCGGCAATGCGGGCATCATTGGTGGAAACCGATTTTGCGCGCTCCATCAGCCAGAGAATGAGCAGGACACTCAGGACAATGGTCGCCAGACCGCCAATCACCAGACGCGGGCGCCGTATGGCGAAGACCGCCCGGGCCTGTGAGACCGTTTCGGCTGTGTCGACCTCTACACCGACATCCTGCCCCATACGCAACTCCTCCCGCCCACAGCTTCTATGTTTAAAACGGGAAAGCAAGCTTGACGCTACGTCCACCCATCGGCGGACGACGGCGTCCGGGATCAGGGACCTTGTGGCACAGGACCCGAGCGACTAAGCAGGTCGCAATGCAGGGGACAACGACATGACGCCATTAAAGCCAATACCGCTTCTGATTTTCAGCTCCCGGTGGCTTCAATTGCCGTTATATCTGGGACTGGCTGCGGCTCAGTCTGTCTATGTCTATGTTTTCATGAAGGAACTTTATCACCTGGTCACGCACGTTACCACGTTCGGTGAAGAACATATCATGCTGCTGGTTCTGGGACTGATCGATATCATCATGATCTCAAATCTTCTGATCATGGTAATCGTGGGCGGTTACGAGACGTTCGTGTCCAGGCTCGGCGTTGATGATCACCCTGACAAGCCGGAATGGCTGGGACACGTCAATGCCGGTGTCCTGAAGGTCAAATTGTCGATGGCGATTATCGGCATTTCTTCTATCCACCTCCTCAGTGCATTCATCGAGGCCGGCGCCCTTGGCTCTGAGGGGGCCACGATCACCGCTGAAGCCCTGATGTGGCAGACCATCATCCACACCTCATTCATTCTGTCAGCGATCGGCATCGCTTATGTCGACCGGATCACTCAGGCGCAGGACTGAACGAGGCCGGGCAAGATCGTGTCTTGTAACTGGCCCGAAGCTGGGGCACCCTTATCGTGATCGACGCCCGGACATAAAGATGCCAGGCACCGACAGGGGGACCTCATGCGTTACATTAGCTTGCTTGCCTGTTGCCTGATGGCATGTCCGGCATTCGCTGAAAGCTGGCCCAGTATGGTTGGTACCTGGAGCGGCACCTCGCGGAGTGTCGTGATCGGATCTGGCGGGCATTTCGAGGGGACCGAACGCCCTGAAGCAAGTTTCCGTGAGATCGACTTCACGATTGTCTGGATGAGCCAGGATGATGGCCGCTTGGCCGGGACCATAACGTCAAACACCCATACGGAAAGTATCATTGGCGTCGCCTCCAGCGATGGGACCGCCTTATACACCGTCGATCACGATGGGCATTCGTCCGGCCATTTCATCGATGCCGACCATTTTGAACTGTGTTACACGCAGACTGATATCGAACACCCTCAAATGGTTGCCTCCTGTGTGACCTTTGCACGTCAAAACTAAGCTGAACCGCCAAGACCAAGTTGTCTTGCCCATATTAGAAGGATCACGCCATGGTTCAGGATATTTCAAAATCCATCGATGCTTGTGCCGCCCACTATGGCGAGGAGGCGGAGGCGATGCGGACCTATCTGATCGAAGGACAGACCAGAGCCCTCGCCATGGATAATCGTGGACCCATTGAGTTCGATGACAGGGGCCGGCTGTCTCCCGACATCGTTTCAGCCTACAAAAAATATGGCTTCTACGTGTTCACCGGTGTCCTCGAAGAGGAGGAGCTCGATGACATCAAACGGGATCTGGACCATCTCAAGACACAGTTTCCGACCTCGCCAACGTCCAAGGTCGCCGCGGACGGGTCGCCGGCCATCGGCGTGGACTGCAAGGCCCAGACCCTGATCTGGTCAAAGCCCCTTGGGGACCCGCTTGGCGGATCCAAGCTCGCCAATGGCCGCCATCAGGTCAAACTCTATGAGCCTAAAGCGGCCGACGACGCACCGGATATGGCGCCTTTTCTGTTGCTGGGATCGCTGCAATTCTCCGAGACTTGTCTCAGGGTCTATGGGCACCCGCAGCTCCTGAAGGTGGCCGAGGAGATCAATGGCAAGGACTTCACGCCCTTTAATGAAAGCCTGTTTATCAAGGAGCCGGGCATCGGCGCGGCGGTGTCCTGGCATCAGGACGGTACAACACACTGGGACAGCGACGTCTTTGACGACGGGATCCACGGCTTCAACTTCATGGCGCAGGTCT
>CAJXMY010000043.1 GCA_913056435.1 uncultured Hyphomonadaceae bacterium
CCCCCCTCGCCATCAGGCCGGTTCGCGATAATCGTCTTGAAGCCCGCCGCAGCGATCGCCGGCACATCGTCTTCGCTGATCTGGGGGGCCACAGCAAAGCCTTCGGTCACGGTGCGGATATCCGCCATCTTTGTCTCCAGTGTATGTCATTATTGACAAGGGGCGTCGTCATGTGAACCTACACCCAGCTTTCAAAATGCCAAGGCAAGCTCGTCAACGTGCTGTCCATCTAGAGGAGGTCCTGACATTTGTCAGCCCTGCAAAGAAGTCTGAACCGGATCCCCTGGGGATATATGGCCCGGCGTCTGCTCATTGCCGTGCCCACGCTTCTGGTGATTATCACAGTCGCGTTTTTCATGATGCGCCTGGCACCCGGTGGTCCGTTTGATGGCGAGCGCAAGCTCAACGCCGCAACGGAAGCCGCCATCAAGGCCAAGTTCGGGCTCGATAAGCCGCTGGTCGTTCAATATCTCGATTATCTGGCCGGAATTGTCCGTCTGGATTTCGGGCCCAGCATGAAGACGCTGGGCAAGAGCGTGAACGAACTGATCGCGGACGGGCTGCCGATCAGCCTGACCATCGGCCTCTGGTCGATGCTGGTGGCGATCGTGACTGGCACGCTGCTGGGGATTTTCGCCGGCTTGCGGCAAAACACGCTGGGTGATTACTCCGTGATGGGGTTTGCCATGGCCGGCATCTCCATTCCAACTTTTGTCAGCGGCCCGATCCTGATCCTGGTTTTTGCCCTCAGCGCCGGCTGGTTTGCGGTCGGCGGCCTGGGCACCTATCCCAATATCGGAATGTCCCTGCACAATATGACTCTGCCGGTCCTGACCCTGGCCCTGCCCCAGATTGCGATCATTTCCCGTCTGATGCGAGCCTCCATGATCGAGACCATGCGTTCCGGTCACATCCGGACGGCCCGGGCCAAAGGCCTGTCGGAACGCGATATCATCCTGCGACATGCCCTGCCCTCCGCCATCCTGCCCCTGGTCAGCTATGCCGGGCCTGCCATGGCCGGGGTCATGACCGGATCTCTTGTCATTGAGAGAATTTTCGGCCTTCCCGGCATGGGCAGTTATTTCGTGGATGGGGCCATCAATCGTGACTACACTCTGGTGATGGGCGCGCTGGTGATCTACGCGGTCCTCATTGTCCTGTTCAATCTGATCGCCGATATCCTCTATGCCCTTCTCGATCCAAAAGTGAGTTACGACTGATGTCGGAGGCGCTTGATCTGACCGGCCGCAAGGAAGCCGTCACCACCGCAATCCAGGGGGGCCGCTCGCTTTGGGATGACGCCCGGGCCCGGTTGTTCCGCAACAAGGCCGCGGTCCTCTCCATGGTCGTTCTGTCCGTTCTGGTCCTGATCGCCCTGCTCGGTCCGTTGATGTGGGTCCATGATTACCGCACCATTTCGTCCAGAAATGAAATCGGGCCGACCCTGGAGAACTGGCATATCCTCGGAACGGATGCTCAGGGCCGTGACCTGTTTGCCCGGCTGATGATCGGTCTGCGAATATCGCTCGCGGTTGGCGTTGTGGCCACGATCGTGTCGCTGGTGATTGGTGTCAGCTGGGGCGCAACAGCCGGCTTTGTGGGAGGCCGGATTGACAATCTCATGATGCGGTTCGTGGACGTACTCTACGCCATGCCCTTCATCTTCTTCGTCATCCTGCTTCTCACCGTGTTCGGGCGGAACATCATTCTTATTTTTGCCGCGATCGGCGCGGTGGAGTGGCTGACCATGTCGCGTATCGTGCGCGGACAGACCCTCGCCCTGAAGAATATGGAGTTCATCGAGGCCGCCCGGGCCACCGGGGTCCCGTTCTTCACGATTATTCGCCGTCATATCCTGCCCAATGTTGTCGGGCCGGTGGCGGTCTATGTGACCCTGACCATTCCCGTGGTCATCATGGCGGAAAGTTTCCTGTCCTTCCTTGGCCTCGGGGTTAATGAGCCTCTGACCTCTCTTGGCGTCCTGATCTCCGAAGGCGCCCGGGAAATGCAGGACAAGCCCTGGATGCTGATGGCACCCGCCATCACCATGGGGGTGACTCTTCTGTGCCTGAACTTCATTGGGGACGGGCTGCGCGACGCGCTCGACCCGAAAGAACGCTAGACAAACAGATCAAACGGATCGCGCCCGGCTTCGCTCTCAAGGAAACCCAGTGTCGAAAACGTCTCCAGCATCGTCCCCGACAGCGGGGCCTCAATCCTGACCGGAGGGCCTTTGCGTTTCGGAATTAGCAAAGCCCTGGCATGCAGGTGGAGCCCGTGCCCCACGCCCTGAGGCACCTCTCGCGGGCTGACATATTTGGTATCCCCGAGAATGCTGGTGCCAAGCTCATGCATATGAAAGCGGAGCTGATGGGTTCGCCCGGTCTGCGGCCGCAGGGCCACCCACGCCGCCTTCTGGCCGGCCGTCGACACCGTCACATAATCGCTCACCGCATGTTTGGAGACTTTATCCCCGTGGGCGCCCATCACCATGCGTTCCTGTCCTTCTGCGCCCTCTCCCTTGCGCATCCAGCTGCGCAGCTGACCCGCCTGAGGATGAGGCACACCCACTGTCACAGCCCAGTAGACCTTGACCAGGTCACGAGACCGGAACAGCTCTCCGAGCCGGGCCGCGGCCGCCGGGTGCCGGGCGATAACAAGAACGCCCGACGTCTCTTTATCCAGACGATGCACGAACCGTGGGCGATGCTCCCCGTCACCCAGCGCATCAAGCATGCCGTCTATATGGCGTCCGCCCTGCTTGCTGCCGCCCTGAACTGCAATCCCAGCCGGCTTATTCAGGGCGATCAGCTCGTCATCCTCATACAGGATCAGCGGCCGGAGGAAGGCCAGCGCGCGGCTGTCCGGTTTCGCTCCGGACCGTTCCGAGGTCTTCTGTGCCCCTTCTATTGGCGGCAGACGGACCTGCATGCCGGCCTGAAGGCGCAGATTGGCTTTTGCCCGCCCCCCATCGACCCGGATCTGACCTGTACGCAACAATTTCTCCACCTGGCCCTGGGTCACAGGCAAACGCCGTTTAATCCAGCGGTCCAGACGAACGTCATGTTCCTTGTCGCTGACGGTCTCGGTGATCACCTGCCCCGTCATGACAGGATCCGGCGCAACAGGAAGAAGCCAAGGGCAAAGGCACCGATGCCCCCCACCAGATTGGCGAGGACAAAGGCGCCAGCCTGTAGCAGAGTGCCCTGCATCGAGAGCATAATGGTTTCCCGCGAAAAGGCTGAGAAGGTGGTCAGAGCCCCGAGTACACCAACGCCAAAAAACAGGCTGACGGGCGGATCCACAGGCCGGCTCAGGCCCCAGGCCACAAACAGACCGAGCACCAAGCTGCCGGCCACGTTCACCAGCAGGGTCGCAAGGGCACCGGCCAGCAGCCCCAGCGGCGCACAGGCTAAGGAAACGGCGTGGCGCAGACAGGCGCCCAGTGCGCCTCCGCTCGCCACGAAGAAGAAGCTGTTGAACATCATCGCCCCTCCTAATCCGGTTTTGCCGTGTTGGACAGGCTTGCTTCGCAAGCGTTGTGCTTGTCAGAAAAGCCGGCGCAGGCCAATAACAGAAGAAACGCCATTTAGGGGAGACGGCACATGACGGAAACAGCAGCCAGCACTGGCGGAATTCTGGGATGGGTGGAACGTCAGGGTAACCGGCTCCCGGACCCGGTCTTCATCTTCATCTACCTTATCCTCGCCCTGCTGGGCCTGTCGGTCCTCAGCGCCGCGCTGGGCGCCAATGCCACTCTGAGCGGTGAGGTTCTGGCCGGCATGCCGGACTCTCAGAAGGCTCGCTTCGGAATTGGTGATGACGGCATCATCTCCGCCGTCAGCCTGTTGTCGCCGCACAATCTGGAACGTCTGGTGGTCGACATGCCCAAGACCTTCACCCATTTTCACCCCCTCGGCTACGTCCTTGTCGTGATGCTGGGGGCCGGTGTGGCCGAACGCTCCGGCCTGTTCTCCTCTGCCATGCGGTCAGCTGTCCGCAACGCCCCGGTGTCGCTTCTGACACCCGTGGTGGCCCTGATCGCGATGGTATCCAATCATGCTGCCGACGCCGCTTATGTGGTCCTGATCCCGCTGGCCGGGGTGTTGTTCGCCTCCGCCGGTCGGCATCCCATCGCAGGCATCGCTGCCGCCTTTGCTGGCGTATCGGGGGGCTTTTCCGCCAATCTGGCCCCTGGCCAGCTCGATGCCCTGCTGTATGGGATCACCCAGGAAGGCGCGAATATTCTTGATCCGAGCTATCAGCCGAACTTTGCCGGCAACATGTATTTTATCCAGGTCATGACCCTTCTGTTCATTCCAGTCATCTGGTACGTCACCGACCGGATTATTGAACCGAGGCTCGGAACCTATAAGCCGCAGGGCAATGCCGCCAACTCCTTCGCCGAAGACGCCGCCCCTCTGACCCCGGCCGAGCGCAAGGGCCTCATCAGAGCCGGTCTGGCCTGTCTGGCCGTGATTGGCTTCTGGGTGCTGATCACTATCGGGCCCGGAACGCCGCTTTATCTGACAACGGCAGAGTATATCCAGGCGGGGATTGCCCCGGATGTGGCGGCGGACAAGGCCTGGTATGAAAGACTGGCTCCGTTCTTCAGATCGCTTGTCGCCGGTTTTCTCGCGCTGTTTCTGGCCGCCGGATGGGCTTATGGTTCAGCGGCCGGAACGATTAAAACCCATCGTGACCTCGTCGACATGATGGCCGAAGCGATGAAGGATATGGGCTATTATCTGGTGCTCGCTTTCGCGGCCGCTCATTTCGTGGCGATGTTTAACTGGTCCAATCTGGGGCTGATTTCTGCGGTTCACGGCGCCGGCGCGATTGAAAGCTCTGGGCTGCCGCTGCCTCTTCTGCTCGCCCTCATTCTCCTGTTTTCGGCCCTGATTAATCTCTTCGTGGGATCGGCTTCAGCCAAATGGGCTCTTCTGGCTCCAGTCCTCGTGCCCATGCTGATGCTGCTGGGGGTCAGCCCCGACGGAGCGACGGCGGTTTACAGAGTCGGCGACAGTGCGACCAATATTATCACGCCCCTGATGGTCTATTTCCCGCTGATCCTGGTTTTCGCTCAGCGATGGCAATCAGACTTTGGGCTGGGAAGCCTGACCGCCATCATGATCCCCTATTCAATCCTGCTCTTGCTTACGGGGCTCGTCCTGACGGTGGGCTTCGTGTATCTGGACCTGCCGCTCGGCCCGGGCGCCCCGATTGGCTATACACTGCCTGGCGGAGGCTGAACCCCAAACTGCGTCAGAATCTGCCTAAAGTCCTCTGGCAACGGGGCCTCGAACGTCTGTTCCCCGCCCTCTGGATGCGGCACACTTAAACGCTGAGCGTGCAACATCAGACGCGGCGAAGCAGATGGGTCGTACTCATCGGCGTCGCCATACAGCGCGTCTCCGATAATCGGCCAGCCCAGATGCGCCAGATGCGCTCTGATTTGGTGCATGCGTCCGGTCAGGGGCTCCACCTGCAGGAGTGTCGCCCCGCTGTCCCCCGTAGCCGAGGCCATCTCTTTCCCCGGAGCAACCCGCTGCCAGCGGGTCAGAGACGCCATTTTGGGATCAGTGCTGTCTGTCACTATGGACTTACGCCCTGATGTCATGAGACTGAAACGGATCTCACCCGAAGAGCGCTCTGGTCCCGTTCCCCGGACCAGAGCGAAGTACACCTTCTCGACATCACGGCGCGCAAAGGCGTCTGCCAAGAACGCTGTTGCCGGCTTAGTCCGCCCCACGATCAGGATACCGGACGTTCCGGCGTCCAGCCTGTGAACAAGACGAGGCCGCTTACCATTGGAGCGCGCGAACGCCCACAAAAGATGATCAAAGCTCCGGCCACGATTGCCACGGGTCTGAACCGCAAGCCCGGACGGCTTGGAAAAAGCCATAATCGACGCGTCCTCATACAGCAGGCAATCCTGCATCAAGCGCTTGTCAGCATCTGATATCAGCGGGACCGATCGATTTCGCATCGCGTCGGGCAGGGCCTCCAATTCAGAAACATCTTGTGGAAGCGACAGTCGACCTAGTCGGAAGCCCCTCTCAGCTCTGGGCGGCAGAGCCACCGCGACCGGTGGATATCTTTTGGGTTCTCACCCCAGCCCTCCAGCGTGGGATCCACCATATTCTTTGTCACAGCGAACCACATGGGCGTAATGGGTGTCTCCTCCAGCATAAGGGCCTCGGCCTCGGCAAATGTCTGAGCGCGCGTTTCAAGATCAAATTCCAGGCTCGCCGCAGACAAGAGCGCATCATACTCGGGGTTGTCATAATTCCCATAATTCTGCTGTCCCGTCCGGGAATCCAACAAATAGAGGAAATTGATTGGATCGCTGAAGTCAGCGATCCATGCGCCATCTGACACTTCAAAATCCGACTGTCGCAATCGGGCATAAAGAACTTTTGTGTCCTGACGAAGGATCTGGGCATTAACCCAAGGTGCAATGTCATTCCAGTTCGACTGCGCGACCGGGGCAACCTTAGGATTATCATCCGTCGATCTGAAAATATATTCAAAAGTGAGGGGGTTTTCCGGACCGTAGCCCGCCGCCTCCAAAAGCGCTTTCGCTTCGATCAGACGTTGGTCACGCGGCAGGGTCGACCAACTGACCACAGGCCGCTCAACATCATAGTTTCCTATTTTCGGCGGAACGAAACTATAGGCCGGGACATAGCCCGGTGTCAGGACTTTCTCCACCATATATTCCCGGTCCAAAGCCATGGCCAGAGCCTTACGAACCCGCGGATCATTCATTGGCGACGAGCTTGAATTGAAGCTCCAATAGGTGGTCAAGACGCCAGGAGAGGTTCTCGGCCATCCGGGAAAACGTGCCTCCAGCTCAGCCTTCCGAGTGCCATCAAACGCATTGTTGATGTCAAGTTCCCCCGCCTCGATCCGACGCTCAACCGCCGTGGCATCCTCCAATTCAAAATAGGTCACACGCTCAAAACAGACGCTCTCAGAATCCCAGAACAAGGGGTTTTTCTCCGTCACGATCTGATCCCCGGTTCGCCAGTAAACCAGCTTGTAGGGCCCATTGACCACAATGTTGTCTGGATAGACCCAGGCTTCACCATGAGCTTCGACGGCATGCTGGGGAACTGGGTAGGTCGTGTAATGGGTGAGTAATTCGAGCAGGTAGGGCGCCGGTTCGTTCAGGGTAATTTCCAGCGTGTGATCGTTCAGGGCCCTGACGCCCAGCTCTTCGGGCGGCAAACCTGCTCCCGTATCCGGGTCGAAATTGTTCACAGCCTCGGCATTCTTTATCAGATAGAGCAAGGAAGCATACTGGGAGGCGAGATTAGGGTCCTGAATTCTCCGCAGCGCAAACACGAAATCATTCGCCGTAAGCGGAACACCATCAGACCAGACCGCATCCTGTCTCAGGCGAAATGTCCAAACCAGACCGCTGTCATCGACCTCCCAGCTTTCCGCAACCCCCGGGATGACCGTGCCATCGGCCGCTGTCTGCATCAGGCCGATAATCATGTCACCGATAACAATATTCTCCCATGCGGCCGAAGACCGATGCGGATCCAAAGTGTCGACCTTGGCGGAGATTCCCCGTCTCAACGTCGGCACATCATCTCCTCCCGATGCGCCAGTGCCTCCGCCGGGCCCACCGCATGCAGATACCAGTGTCGTTGTTGCAAAAATGCCGGCGGCAAGAAACGGTCTGAGGGCCATCCAAAATCTCCAGATATCAGAAGTCGTGGGGGACAACTTACTCAGAAGCAGGGGCATTTGCCTAGGGGCCTAAGCCACCCCGGTCAGCGTTTGCGGAAAAAGCGAAAAATGCCAAGCAGCCCTGCCAAAAGAGAGCCAACACCCCCAACAAGAACGGCCACAGGACTGAGGGAATGAGCAAGTGCAACAGCCTGCCCCAGAGGGGAGACCTGCACTTCGACCCGATCCCGAAATGTTCTCAGGGGCATGGCTCTGGCTCCATTCAGGGCGAAAAGTTCGATTGTCAGAGACTGCGGTCCGGTTTCAAGGGGTGTGACCTGCCAGCGCCAGATATTTTCCGTCAGTGGAGACAGGGTCTGGGTCAGGGGCGATACGGGCGCGATGCTGAATGCATCGCCGGAGAGGCTGGCCTCAACATCAGCGGAGACCAGAACATCGGCCTCGACGATCTGGCCCTGCCCGGGCAAGGCGTCAGCTGCGCTGGTGTCTCCCGTGGCATCAATGGCAACAGTGACCTCAAAGGGCCGCCCAAACTGGGCGGTCTTTGGCGTCTCATGGGCAATGGGAGCCCGGCGAAGTTTGTTCAGAAAGGAGTCTGTTGCTGAGGCTGGGGCAATACGGTCCCGTCCCTCTTCCATTGGAAACGCCTCAAGACGCCGTGGTTCCACTTTTGGCGCGGGCTCATCAATGATGACAGGGGCGCCCGAGACGGCCTGGAGCCGCAAAGCCCCGAAGACAATAGCGGACACTCCAAGGACTACCAGAAGAAGAAAAAACAACCGCCGCATTTCTTGCCCCACTTGTAAGACGTTTGGACCATATTGGCATAAGACGACTTATGCGAGAAGGTAGCCCCGCACCTTCGCATGCCTCACACCTCGAGGAACCGTTCCTTGGTTTCGGTGAACCGAAGGCCCGGATTCTTCTCTGCGGCATACCCGACATCCCAGGCGTTTTTGCCCAGATAGACGGGTGCACCATCAAGGTCGGTGCCCGTCGCAGATTTATTTTTTTCAATGAAGGCGTCCAGTTTCTGCAAATCGTCACACTGGATCCACCGGGCAATGTTATAGGGCGCCGGCTCAAAAACCACATCGAGACCATATTCGTTGACCATCCGTTCAGCCATGACGTCAATCTGCAGATTGCCCACGGCACCGACAATCATGTCAGCGCCAATGGTGGGTTTGAACAATTGGGTGACACCCTCCTCAGCAAGGCTTTCGAGGGCCTTCCGAAGATGTTTCGCCTTCATCGGATCGCGGGGCCGCGCCCGCCGCAGAATTTCCGGAGCGAAATTTGGAATGCCGGCGAACCTGATATTGCCCTGAGAAGACAGGCTGTCACCGACGCGCAATTGTCCATGGTTTGGAACGCCAATAACATCACCAGCATAGGCGGTTTCAGCGATTTCCCGGTCCTGAGCCAGGAACATCAGGGGATTGTGCACATTCACCTGTTTTCCGGCGACGGTTTTGAGTTTCATGCCCCGACGAAATTCTCCCGAACACAGCCGTAAAAAAGCAACTCTGTCACGATGGTTCGGATCCATATTCGCCTGTATTTTGAAGACAAAGCCCGAAACACTCGGATCATCACGCTGAAGCAGCGATTTGCTGTCCCTATCCGTAACCCCGTGCGGACGCGGCGCCGGCGCAAATTCCTCCAGGCAGGCGAGCAGCTCACCAACCCCGAAATGCCGCAAAGCGGTCCCAAAAATGACCGGTGTCATATGCCCTTCCAAAAAGGCTGTCCTATCCATGACAGGCAGCGCCTCTGAAGCCAGCGCCGCCCCTTCCTGAAGTTCTTGCATGACACTGGGGTCCATCCGGTCTTTGATCTGATCCAGAGCCATCCGCGGAGCGGAAACGGGCTCAATCCCTGTTTCTGCCGTCCGCTTGGAATAAGGCAAAAACTCTCCGGACCGAAGATCGAGCATGCCGCTGAAGCGCTGACCGCTGGCCGCCGGCCAGAACAGAGGCGCGGTATCCAATTGAAGTTGGTCCTGAATTTGGTCAAGCACCTCCAGAGGGTCGAGAGCCTCCCGGTCCATTTTATTGATGAAGGTGACAATTGGGATGTCTCGCAGCCGACAAACTTCAAACAGTTTGAGAGTCTGGGGCTCAATGCCTTTCGCAGCATCGAGCACCATGATGGCGCAGTCTGCGGCGGTCAGCGTCCTGTAGGTGTCTTCAGAAAAATCCTCGTGGCCGGGTGTGTCCAGGAGATTATAAACGCGGTCCCGGTGTTCAAAGGTCATCACAGAGGCACTAACCGAGATCCCACGATCCCGTTCAATTTTCATCCAGTCCGATGTGGTCCGGCGCCTTTCGCCTCGTGCCGCAACTTCACCGGCGGCGCGGATCGCCCCACCCGCAAGCAGAAGGTTTTCCGTAAGGGTCGTCTTGCCGGCGTCTGGATGCGATATGATCGCAAAAGTTCGGCGACGTCCCGCCTCCCGGCTTAATTTTTCCGACATGTTCATCCCGTGTGCTGCGTGGAGCTGCGTTAGCCGAATAACCGGGATCGGGCAACGTGACAGACCTCACAGCGCGGTCCGGCGACGGACCTGCCTGTGTTCCGCAACCGCATTCAGCGAGCCGTCTCTATAGGTCTCAAGAACGAGTGACGGAAGATCCCTGAGCCTCGCTTTAAAACCACCATCTTGCGCCGGGGCAAAGGACATGCAGTTAGCGCCGGTTTTGGTGATGATCAAAGCAGCAAGATCCATTGCAAGGTCGGGATCCAGGATCTGGCGGGTGCTTAAATGGCGGGACATCACCTGCTCAACGAAGTCAAGCGCGTCCGCCGCCTGAAGATCGCTGGGATCACCACAACCAAGCTGACGCCAGCGGGACATCAACCGAGCCTCTGGAACCATGACATCAACGACTGTGGTGTTCAGCAAGAACAGCATCGATAAAATTCCGAATCTTCAACACCCAACTGAATTGCCATGGTTAACAGAAAGTTAGCCGGCTAGATTCGAGGCGCCTTCTCGATCTGTTCGGTCAGAAAGTGGCGGCCTTCGCGATCTTCAATTTCCACGATCCAGAGATCGCGGTCCCGGTTTCGCGCACGCTGAATGTAATCATCAACGCTCCGCTCATCAGGATCGACCCCCTGAGCGGTGAGGTCCACGAACCGACGTACACCGTCAAGACCGGTGCGCGGTACGAAAATACGTGCATCCCCACGCAAATTCGCAACTTTCACAAGAACATCTCCCCGCGAAGCCTCGCCCTTCTGGAGTACGTAGCGAGCTGCTCCTGCGAGCAGCACACGGCGGATAAGCGCCTCGACCCACAGCTTGGTTGGAAGATCGTCTCTAAACATGGCTCACAGGAATTACACCTCGGGAACTGCGTCACTTAAGGGAAAAGTCACGGTCACCTGTGTGCCCTTGCCCGGTGCCGTCCGAATGACCGTGTGGCCACCGTGCAGATCAGAAAATGTCCTCACCATAGCCAAGCCGAGACCGGTGCCCGCTCGGCCTCGGGCATTTTGACCCTGCTCAAAGGGCTCAGCGATTTTCGCCAGGTCTTCCGCATCCATGCCACTTCCGTCATCGGTCACAGAAAGAACCCCACCACTTCCGCTGCGGTATACCCCCAGAACCACCTTGCCCCCAGCCTGCGAATATTTGATCGCATTCGACACCAAATTGTCCCATATGCGACGAACCACCTGAGGGTCTGCCTCGATCCAGACTTCGGCATCCTGGTCAAGCTCAAGGAGCACGCCCGCCCGCGAGGCGATTGGCGCAAACGCTTTCACAACATCACCTGTGGTTGCACTCAAATTGAGCGGAACCTTATCTATCTGCAAGGCTCCGGCTTCAGAGCGGGCATAAGCGAGCAAATCATCAACCAAACGCAGAAGCACTTCTCCCGATTCCCTGATAAGCCCCGGATAGTCTTTATACGCCTCCGGCAAGGGCCCCCGAATTTCGTTCTGCATCATGTCCGCAAAACCAAGAACCGAATTCAACGGGCTCTTCAGGTCATGACCAAGCCCCGAGAAAAACAAAGTACGTTGCTCCAGTTGCCGCCTCAAAGCTCTGACCGTCTCGCTTTCCATCGAGCGAAGATCCGTCTTGATAAAAGCATACAATGTCCCGCGCGGCAGAGAAACCCTTCGCATCTCTGCTTGAACGTCACCCCAAAGCTGGACCTGACCGTCCCGCAACCTCTTCCCGGCTCGATCTACAAGACAGCTATCGGCCGCCCGGCCGGACCGCAGTTGAGGCAGCCACATACGCGCGCCCTCAATCTGCCCGACACGCCCCATGGGCGATACCCTTACAAGCAAAATCGGGCCGCTTTCCGGTAAAGCAGGAAGCGTTCTGTTATGGGATTGAGCGGGTAGTTCTGGCCCAATATGAAGCGGCTCGTCTGCTTGGCTGTCTTCGGCGCTTTGCCCAAGAAAGACCAGCCCCACAAAGCTTAAGAA
>CAJXMY010000044.1 GCA_913056435.1 uncultured Hyphomonadaceae bacterium
CGCGACCCACAGGCGCGCTCATAAAAGCCCATCAGCTTCTCGCGCTCCTCAAAGGCCCAGGTAATTGGGGTCAGCGCACCACAGTCCATAATCTGGGTGCCGATATTGAGCAAATGATTCAAAATCCGGCCCATTTCGGAATACAGGACCCGAATAAAACTCGCACGCCGCGGCACCTCGAGGCCAACGAGCTTCTCAATTGCCAGACACCAGGCATGCTCCTGATTCATCGGCGCGACATAGTCGAGCCGGTCGAAGTAAGGGAGCCCCTGTAGGTAGGTTTTGTACTCCAGCAGCTTTTCGGTCCCGCGGTGCAAAAGACCAATATGACTGTCGATCCGGTCAACAATTTCGCCGTCCAGATCCATCACCATCCTCAGAACGCCATGCGCAGCAGGATGCTGGGGACCGAAATTCAGCGTAAAGACACGGTCTTCATCAACGGGGGTCTTGAGGTCATCCGCCATCACGCCCCCTCCTCTTCCTTGGACTCGGCGAGATTATCCTGTTCGCCCCCGGGCATGACAGCCGTCATACCTTCCCAGGGCGACAGGAAATCGAAATTTCTGTATTCCTGCAGCAGAGCAACAGGCTCATGAACCACCCGTTTTTCCAGATCATCATACCGGACCTCTGTGTAGCCCGTCAGCGGAAAGTCTTTTCGAAGGGGAAATCCCTCAAACCCGTAATCCGTCAGCAGCCGACGCATGTCAGGATGCCCGGCGAAGCGAATGCCGTACATGTCGAAGGCTTCTCGCTCGAACCATTCCGCCGAGGGGTGGAGATGGACGAGGGTCGGCACCGGTGTATCTTCATCGGTCGAGATTTTGATACGGATCCTTTGATTCATCCGCATGGACAGGAAATGATAAACGACCTCAAACCGCCGGCCGCGCTCCGGAAAATCCACACCACACAAATCGATAAGCGTCTCGAACAAACAGGTTGAGTCTGTCTTCAGGAACTCACAAAGGGCGACGATCGAATCCCGCTCCACATAAAGGACAAGATCTCCGCGACGAACCTCGAAGCGCCGAACAGCGTCGGGCATAGAACTCGCAATATGATCGCCAAGGTCGCTCAAGGCTTCGCTCTGATCACTCATGGCTATCTTCCCTTATCGCTCGATCGAGCCTTCACGACGGATCTTTTTCTGCAGCTGCAAAAGACCATAAACGAGCGCTTCCGCGGTTGGCGGACAACCGGGAATGTAAATATCCACCGGGACGATGCGGTCACAGCCCCGAACCACACTGTAGCTGTAGTGATAATAACCACCGCCATTCGCGCAGGAGCCCATCGACACGACATAACGTGGCTCCGGCATCTGATCGTAAACCTTCCGAAGAGCGGGTGCCATCTTGTTCGTCAGGGTCCCAGCCACGATCATAACATCCGATTGGCGAGGCGACCCGCGCGGCGCCATGCCGAAGCGCTCCAGATCATAGCGGGGATTGCCCGCCTGCATCATCTCCACCGCACAGCAGGCGAGGCCGAAGGTCATCCACATGAGCGACCCGGTTCGGGCCCAGGCAATCAGGTCATCCGCCGCGGCGGTAAAGTAGCCCTTGTCAGCCAGCTGGTCCGAAAGCCCCGAATAGAACGGGTCATCCGGGCGAACATGATGCCCCCCTTCGATACCCACCCGGCCGGAGGCCAGAGCATAGGGTTTGCCAAGATCTGTCATGGCGGCTCTCCGCTACTGCCACTCGAGCGCGCCGCGGCGCCACTCGTAGATAAAACCAATGGTCAGAACCGCGAGGAAAATCACCATGGACCAAAACCCGAAAACACCAATGGTCCCAAGACTCACGGCCCACGGAAACAGGAAGGCAACCTCAAGGTCAAAGATGATAAACAGGATCGCCACGAGATAGAACCTCACGTCAAATTTCATGCGCGCATCGTCAAAGGCATTAAAACCGCACTCATAAGCCGAGTTCTTCTCAGGATCTGGCCGATTGGGCGCCAGTATCGCAGCCCCCAGAATGAAGAGCAGAGACAACAGTGTGCCCAGCCCCAGGAAGAGAATGACTGGCAAATACTCCAGCGAAAGGCGCTCAATGTCCGTCATCGTTCATCACCTGATTTTCTTGATCCCTTCTTGATCGCCCCGATAAGACGGTTTCCGGTCTCGCGCAACCGGCACTTCCATTTATCTGCTGTCCATTTTTGCAAGGTTGGGGCCCATCCCGCATGCGGCAGGGCGTCACGCCCTGAGCAAGGGTCATGAGCACCTGAACAAAAGGGTGCAAAGCATTTCCGCGAGGACCGAAGACCTGATCAGGAGAATGGTGCCCGGGGGCGGATTTGAACCACCGACACGCGGATTTTCAATCCGCTGCTCTACCCCTGAGCTACCCGGGCGGCCGAAGGGGAAGCTGGGTCTTAACCCCGCTTTCCGGTCTTGTCCAATACCGATTAAGGCTTTTTGCAGCGCAGACCAGACGCTAGCTGTAACGGACCTGAACCGCCGATGGTTTCGCCGCCGCACCAGCCTTTACCGTCTCCATACTGGCCTGCAGATCGGCGAGATAATCATCAATGAAATCAGCGTGGCGCGGCGACAGCATCAGATGCAGGCTCGGCGGCTCCCTGGTCACCGAGGTGAACCAGCCCCGCTTGAACAATTCGCCGTAAATCGCAAAACTGTGAAGCTCTGGATGTCGAAAGGCGATCAGCCCTAAAAGCGGTTCACCCAAGACCTCAAAGCCAAGATTGCGGACGCCTCGCTCAACCCGCTGACGCGTCTCACAGACCTCGGCCTGCAACCGGCAATACCCTTCTGCGCCCAAATGCGTCATCACCGCCCAAGCCGCTGAGATGGCCCCACCTGGGCGGGTCCCAGCCAGAGTGGGCGTCTTCATCGGTGCCCCCGACCATGTCGTCAGGTCGAATGGCATGAAACGGTACAAGTCTTCTGAACGAAACAGAACTGTAGACGCTCCCTTGGCCGCATATCCATATTTGTGGAGATCCGCGCTCATCGAGCAAACACCCTCAACCTCGAAGTCAAAAGGCGGGACCGGAACACCATTCAACCGGGCAAAGGGGGCAAAATATCCCCCGACACAGGCATCGATATGTAACCAGAGCCCCCGAGCCTGCGCCAAACGGCCCAGATCTTCAATCGGGTCAATAATACCATGTGGGAAATTGGGGGCGGACCCAACCAGCATCAGGGTCGACGAATCGCAAGCCGCGTTCATGGCAGAGACGTCCGCCTGATAGGAACCATCCTCACGCAAAGGAATCCTCCGAACCTCAATATCCATGAGGTGGCAGGCCTTGTCGAAGGCCAGGTGCGCGGATTGTGGCAGGACAATATTCCCCGCTGCCGCAAAGTTCCCTCGCGAACGGGCGCAATCCCGAGCAGCCTTAATGGCCATGGTGATGGAGTCGGTCCCGCCCGACGTCATGGCGCCCGTGGCCCCGTCAGGACCATGCAGGAGCCCCAGCGCCATATCGATCACATCCCGCTCCATTTGCGCCAAAGACGGGAACGCCAGAGGACCAAGGCCGTTTTCCGACATATAGGCCGCATAAGCCTCTTTCTGAATGGCCATGATGTCCTCGCCGGCATTGAAGACATAGACTGCAGTCCGGCCATGACGCCATTTGGCATCGTCTCCGCGACGCTCCGCCAAGCTAGCCTGAAGCAGATCCCAACTCTGTCCCTCCTGAGGCAACTTCATGTGATCACCCTTTCGTCTGACGATGATCATGGCGCAGTGTCAGGGCCGTGACCAGCCCCCCGAACCAAGACAAAAAAAGGGCGCCCGCTTGGGCGCCCTTTCCGATAGGATGATGATCAAGCCTTAGAAGCTGTAGCGGGCTTTGAGGTAGTAAGATCCGCCATTGAAGCCATAGGCATTGGTAACTGGGTATTTCGCCCCAACGATACCCGCCCAAGGGTTGTCATTTGGATACTGATCAAACAGGTTCTGAGCACCGAGAACAACCTCCAGCGCCTCATTGACCGAATAACCGATTTCCGCGTCAAAGGTCACAGCAGCATCGATGTCGATCGGCAGCGCCAAGTTGGAGTCGAGGTGGTCTTCAAAACCTTCGCCATAATAATTCATCCGGGCCAGCGTCCGCCAGGGTCCGGTATTATTGGTCAGGGTCACCGACCCCCGGATGGCTGGAAGCCCTTCCTCGAGAACCTTGATCCGGCCAGCAGTGATCGTGTCGTCTGCACGGTCCACTGTGGTGTCCGTCCAGTTAAAGGCCACGGCAAGATCGGTTTCACCATAAGGAATGAAATCGACATCACCGGAGACAACAACATCGATACCCTGCGTGGTGGTGTCGAAGGCATTGTTGAAGAAGGCAAAGGCCGCCAGATCTTCCGCACCGGCAAAATCATCGGCATTGAGAATGCCCTGAGCATCAAGCTCATTGATTGCCTGTGATGTGGAGGTGCTGGTCAGCGTATAACCATTATTCGACGCCAGCAGAGTCAGAGCCGGCAGGAAGTCGATCGGTGATGAGCGAGAGATCCGGTCTTCCAAGACGATGTTGAAGTAATCGATGGTGACATCGAGACCGCCGACATCGAAGGCGATACCCGCCGTGAAGTTCTCGGATTCCTCAGGCGCCAGTGTCGGGCGCGGCGCGCCCTGAGCCGTCAGACCACCCGGGGCCGCGACATAGTCGGCCACGACCTGACCCGCCGCACTGTTCAGCGGGAAGGTCCCCTCATCATTCAGCACGCCAGCTACAAAGGCGGTGGTGACATTGACCACATTGGCCTGACCCGCAGTCGGGACGTGGAAGCCTGTCGAGTAGGTTGCCCGAGCCCGGAAATTATCCGTGAAGCGGTACAGTCCCCCAATCTTGTAATTGGTGTCCGATCCGAAGGAATCATAATCCTCATAACGAACCGCTGCCTGAAGGACGAGGGCATCTGTGACGTCGGCTTCGAGGTCGACATAGAACGAGCTCGCAGACTGGTCCGACTTACCCGCACTGCCTGGCGTGAAGCCGCCAAATCCGTTCGAGCTGGACGAGAAGCCCTGCCCCGTCGGATAGGCCGCGCTTGGGGCTGCAAGTGGCCCGATGGCGTAGGACGCGCCATCGCCTTCGCGGACTTCGAACTGTTCTTCGCGGTATTCATAGCCAAAGGCCAGGTTCAAGTCAGAGGCAAAGCCGGAAACCGGCAGGCCATAGCTGAAGTCAAGATTGAAGACATTCTCGATCTGACCATAGCCACCGGGCTTAAAGGAACGCGGTGTATCCGGCCCCAGCGACGCATTAATGGTGTTGCGAATGAAGAAATCGATCTGGTTTTCACCATAACGATAGCTCACATCATAGCCGAGCCCCGTTCCAAAATCGAGCTCACCGCGCACACCCAGAGCGAAGGACTTGTCTTCCAAATCGCCACCAAAACGGGGGGTAAAGCCACCGGGCTCGAGTTCGACAAAGGAGAAACAGTTCGGGTCATTCTGGACCTGAGCCAGGAAAGTCGGGTCCGGAATCAGTCCGCCCTGTGTCAATGGAATACCGGCAATACAGTCGCCGGTGTCTTCCACCGACAAATCACCAACCAAAACAGACGCCACACCGGCCGGGTCTGCGAGCCCCGTCTGTGGATCCACGAGCGGACCGGCATAGACGGCGCCCCGATTGGTTGGGTTCCGGAAGAAGAAGCCGCCTTCGGTTTCCCGCTCTGCATAATTGGCAAAAGCGTAAACCTCGGTCTTCTCATCCAGCTCCAGTCCAAAATTGGCATACAGCTTGAGATCACCATTGACATTTGGCTGCCCCCAGATCTGGGCGACATCATTGACAGCTGTGTTCCCCGCCGCGATCAGGGCGGCGGCATCGTCGCGCTGAACCGAGCGGCTGGTCGCATCCGTTTCCTGATATTCCGCAGAAAGGTTGAGGAAGCCATTTTCATTGATGGCAAGACCGACATTGGCCGCGATTTGATATGCATCGCCATCACCCTCATAGGTTTCGCCAATCTTCGCTTCGATGGAGCCGCCCTGATTATCATCTTTCAGGATGAAGTTGATCACACCGGCAATCGCGTCAGACCCATACTGAGACGACGCACCATCGCGCAACACTTCGACCTGCTTCAGCGCAATGGCCGGAATGGTTGAAATATCCGGACCCTGAGACCCATCCGACAGGCCACCGCCGAGGAAGGCGATCACAGCAGCACGATGCATGCGCTTGCCATTGACCAGAACGAGGGTGTTATCAGGCGACAGGCCGCGAAGGTTGGCCGGTCGGATCAGCGTGGCCGCATCCGAAATCGGCTGCGTGTTCACATTATAGGACGGCACTGACGTGCGAATAATGTTAGACAGGTCATTGTCGCCCTGGTTGACCAGTTCGGCGCCAGAAACGACATCCACGGGAGCCGGAGAATCCGCTGCTGAACGTTCCGCCCGCCGGGTCCCGGTGATAATCACCGTCTCCTGGACGGCCTCATCTTCTTGCGCGGCAACCGGAGCCGCATAGAGTGCTGGAATAGCCAATGACAGACAGGCACTGGACAGCAAGAATCTCTTCATCAATATACCCTCCAAAGGCGATGGCAGAGGCGCCCCCGAGCCGTGTTCGATCGCAGAACTCCACAACCATGAAAAGTGCTAAGGACAGGATTTCCTGATTTAGACTCCCACTGTGTTTTTATGATCACATCGGACATGTCGCTGCTTCTCGGGGATCATGACGGCACGGGCCGAGGTCGTCATCCCTCCTGCACCTGCTCTGTTCCAAATGGGCCAATCCCCTCAGAAACAGGCCGCCCAAGACCTATCGACGCGGGCTCCGGCGCTCTGATCGCGCCATCTGGCCCTGTGCAGCGCATACCGGCGCCGGAGCCCGCGGAAGGCAAAGGCGCTCGTGTTGAACACCTCATGCGTGGAGAGTGATCGCAGAGCGCCGCGTCATAAACAATCTCGTTCTCAGAAATGGCGATATGTTCCGTCCAAATTCCCTCCACACGTGCATTTATGTTCTCTGGAGCGAGGAGCGCCTGATTGGCGCCAGCGTATATGGTCGCGTCTTCGGATGTGGCGACCCCTGCAGGATTCGAACCTGCGACCGTCTGATTAGAAGTCAGGTGCTCTATCCAGCTGAGCTAAGGGGCCATGATAGCGGGTTTAAGAGGACTTAGCCCGGAATTCAAAGCAAATCACCAGTCTTCGGCCGTCTAATGGGTCCAGGGCTGCTTCCGATCAGCAGAAAAGTTCTGGGCATAGGATTTTACCAGCCGCTGACGTACACGGGGTTCCTCAACCGTGAAGGCGAGCCCCTCCCGCTTGGCATAAGCAATGGCCTGCTCTCGGGTCTCAAAATGCAATGAGACTTGTCCGGTCATATCATCCACACTGGTCCAGCCCATCAGGGGATCACTCGTCCGGTGGGCAGATCCGACAAACTCAAGAACCCAGTCCCGTGTCTTCGCCTGACCCGACTGCATGGCAGATTTGACGGGTGTGAAAATACGCGCGTCCATTCCTGTCTCCCATCCGGAGTAATGGTCGGAGCGATAGGATTCGAACCTACGACCCTCTGGTCCCAAACCAGATGCGCTACCAGGCTGCGCCACGCTCCGGCCTCCCGGTATATCGGCGAAAAAATCCGATACAAGGGACAATTTGCAGGATTGGTCTCACTTCAACTGAGATCTGTGCGTCCCCCCAAAAAAAGGGGCGCAGACCGCCCTAACCTTTCGGAGCCTGTGGCCTGACCCGCCGAAAAGTTGCATCAGCCCGTGCAACCCGTTCTTGCCCCATGATCCGCATTTCCGCCGTGACCTGCACCAGCCCGTCCTGAACCGACAAGACCCGGGGGCGAGCTTCCAGCCAACTGTGTAAGCTTATACTTTCGAGGAAATGCAGGGTCAGTTTCAGAGTCACAGATGGGGCGCGTAAAGCCTGCCAGACGGCCACCGCCAGAGCGCGGTCTGCAAAAGCACTTGCCATCCCACCGTGCAGAATGCCCATTGAGTTGCAATGGCGGTCCAGCACGAACATGGCGCTACGCAAATCACCGGCGGCTGTCGCCGTGAAAACCGGGCCATTATGGTTTGTGAAGTGTCCGCGCGAATGTGCAAGTGCAAAGCCATCCGGGATGACAGTGCCCTCCGGGAGATCACCCAATCTCATTCAGCCGCGTCAGTGTCCGGCCCGCCAAATAGCGGGTGCTCCACCCGATCACCCGGCTCAATCCCGAGCGTCGCGGCCAGCCCTCCATTGATTTCAAGAACCGCCTTAACCGCAACGGGTGGCGAAATAGTCCTCAATGACCCCGGGACAGTATTCCGGGCGACCATTTCAATCCCCCCCTCGCTATTGATAAAAAGCATATCAAGCGAGATCAGCGTATTCTTCATATACATGCTGGGAATGCGCGGCGACGTGAACTCAAACAGCATGCCCTTGTCGGCATCGAGACTGTCGCGATCCATCAGGCCATAGCTGATTTCTTCGGCGTCATCGGCTACTTCCACGGTAAATATGTGTTCCGCGTCGCCGCTGATGACTTTGAGGACCTCCACGGCCATCGGATCGGCCAAGGCTGGCGGCATCACAATCTGCAGAAGGGCGAAGAGCGAAAGACAGAGACGTGTAAGCATGAGCTTCGTTTAAACCCGTGCTCGCCCCCGGGCAATGGCGATTGACCGGACTCAGTGCGGTTTTTTCAGGATGAGCACACTCTCACCCTTCTGTCCCTGCCCAGAGACGATGAGCACCTGTTCACCTGTTTGGAGCATGTCGACACCAAACTGCCGCATCACGGAAATATGAATGAAGATGTCCTGATCACTATTTGGACGATTGACAAATCCAAAGCCCTTACTGGCATTGAACCACTTCACAATCGCTGCCTCGAACACGACAGCTTCGCCCTGATCCTGGATTAAAGACGCACGGGGGCGATCCATTTCGAGAACCTCAACGACCTGCCAGCCGCGCTCCCGATGAGCCACGTTGCAAGTGATGCGCGCCCCTTCATCGGCCGTCATTTCACCATAGGCGCGAAGACAGGAAACATGCAGCATGATATCCGATCGAGGAATGACTCCCTCAGCTGGATCCGCAACCACAAAGCCGAAGCCCTTGGCCGGATCAAACCATTTAATCTGGCCCGTGACCCGCACAACCGGTTCTGGGTGTTCCGAGTTTCCGATATCCGCCACTGAGTCCAAACCACGTCCCTTCCAGGTCCAGCACAGTCTAACTAAAGCTTAACTTTATTCTCCTGTCACGTGTGCTCTGGGCTATTGGTTCGCTTTTTGTGGGATTTTATCGCGCTTTACAGGCTACCGTTGCCAGAAAAACGCACTGTCCAACTGACCGCCCGTTATGGAGTGGATGAGGGCGCAACAAATGAGTTGTCGCCTGACCGGTTGAGACTTTCGATCCAGGGTTCAGGTAAAATCTCACCAAACTTGGTGCTGATCGTAATGTCACCATTCAATTGGATCTGTCCAAGCGCCACATGCTTGGTCAGGTGCTGGTTCTCCAGCAAGCGAACAGTCCCCGATGGGCTCTCAAAGCTTAGCGTCTTCATGGCAGCCATCACCGCGTCAGGGCTCAAACTGTTGGCCTGCTGAACAGCTTTGGCCCACATATGAACCATTGTGTAGCCCGTCGCCGCTGGCTCTCCAATCGGGCGATTACGTCCAAATCTCGCCTTGAACCTCTCGACGAATTGCCGCGCCGCAGGTGTTTCGAGGCATTGGAAGAAGCCCTGGCTGACATAGGAGCCGATAAAGAACCGGCTTCCAAGCTGCGCAACGGTCGCCTCATCTATGGAGAAACTGACCGTCAGAACGCCATTTTCACGAACCAGATAGCGTCCAGAAAGCCCTCGGAACAAACTCTCATTGCTGTCACCGTTGACCGTGTTGAGTAGCCCTCCCCCGTCCCTAAGAGCGCCTTCTATCAGGTCCAACTGCGCGTCGGAGATCTCGTCTCCGAGCGGGAGGTACAACTCTCCCAGGATTGTTCCACCCCGGGACTCAATCTGCCTGATCATGATCTGGTTGGCCGTCCTCGGATAAACATAGTCTGACCCAACCAGAAAAAACTCGTTCACCCCCTGATCGAACATCCAGTCAATGACGGGCTCTGACTGCTGGTTTGGCGTGGCACCGAAATAAAGGACATTGGGAGCCTGCTCGACCCCTTCATATTGAATGGGGTAGTATAGCAGGGCATCCTTGCGCTCGAAGACCGGAAGCATGGCCTTGCGGCTCGACGAGGTCCAGCCCCCAAACACCACGCTGGTCTTGTCATGATCAATCAGACGTTCCGCCTCTCGTGCAAACACCGTAGGATCGGACTCACCATCCCTCAAAACCGGTCGCAACTTCATCCGACGGTCGCCAATCATGACCCCGCCAGCCGCATTGATCTCCTCAATGGCGAGGAACTCACCCGTGATGGCAGAGTCCTCAGAAATGGCCATTGTGCCTGTCAGGGAATGCAGAACGCCAACGGGCACCTCCCCCTGAAAAGCAAACCCGGCCTGTTTCGGATCCGCGTCGCAGGCGACGAGCCCGAATGCGCCCAAGACCAGACCAAACCATATCGTCAAGACGCCACGTCGGAACGAACGGGGTCGCAGCCCTCTCAACCAGTTCGTCATTGTGCGGCCTCCCGCATCAAAGCCAAGATTGTCACGGCCAGGAGCATGGTTGTGACAATGGCAACTCGACGGTCAACCTTGACGATGAAACGCCCGTCATCGTGCGTCTGAAAGTGCCAGTGGGTGAACAAAGAGACAATTGTCGCCATGCCGATGTAAATGAGTATGGCAATATGAATTTGGTCCGTCAGTGTCACAGCCGTCAGCGCCCCCAAAGTATCCATGGACTGACGCATGCTGAGCACGACTGCAAAAACCGACCCCGCAATCAGACCAAAGCGCGGACTCAGTGCAGATCCCATATTGAGGGGAATGAAGTAGGCTGTGCAGGCAAGCCCCGCTGCGGCAAGGGCTGTGGCCATCATCTTCCAGAACCCGGACGTGGTGGTGCGCCGAATGGTGATTGTGACCACAAGCTCAGGGATCTCCAGTTCACCTGAGAAATGCGCGGCGGGATGCCCCAGGCCGGTCGGATAGATTTTCCGGGTCGCGTAGGTCGCCGCCCCCGTAATCTCCCAGCCGGTTACCTCGATGTCGGGATCGATGACCTGTTCGGTGCTGTTGCCAACAAAGCGGACCGCTCGATAGTCCAGATCTCCCAGATCCATCATCAGAACCAGCGATTGTTGATCAAAGGGAAAATCCTCGACCCGCCAGGTATAATCGACCCGCGCTTCAAAATAGCGCCGGTGAACCCGCTTCCCATCGGGGGTCACAAAGGTTTCACCTTCATTTTTGAGAATTTCCTCTACCCCTCTCAGACGTAAATTCTCCAGAAGGTTTGGCGCTGCGGGCTCGGTATGCGGCGCACTAGGTGCGGAATGTGTGGCGGCGGGTGGTCGGACAGGCTGGTGGCAAGGGTGACAGCGAGGCTGTTTTGAGGGCACAGCGGCACGGGCGACAGCGACTTTAGTGGTGTCGATCGAAATCGGAATCTGTCCAATGTCTGGATGTTGACGAATGCCGACGATGACCGGCACAACGCGATCAATTTCCTCCAATTGTGAAACTGCGTCTGACCCCAGACGCGTCGATTCACCACCAACATCAATCATGTCTGCCCCGGCATTAACCATTG
>CAJXMY010000045.1 GCA_913056435.1 uncultured Hyphomonadaceae bacterium
CGGGGCAAATTATGGCTGGCCTGCCATAACCTACGGGATCAATTATGACGGCACGGTGATCACCGATCAGACAAAGGCCCCGGGACTGAAACAGCCCGTCTGGAAGTGGGTCCCTTCTATTGCCCCGTCCGGCATGGCTCTGGTCCAGACCGAGAGCTTTCCCGCCTGGCGGGGCGATCTCTTGATCGGCGCAATGAATGGCCCCAAAGGCCAGAAAATTGTTCGGATTGATCTCGACCCCGACGGTGAGGTAGTCGGGAGCGAGGATATTCTCACCGACCTTGGGCTGGGATTTCGGGATGTGCTCTCAACCAGGACTGCCCTCTATGCCGCGACCAATGATCTCGATGCCACCCTGTACAGAATCGAACCCGTCCGCTGACCCGCTTCAGACACCGCGCCGCGACCGCAGCGCGGTGGCGAGGGTTCCTTCATCGAGATAATCAAGCTCGCCTCCAACGGGCACACCGTGAGCCAAACGGCTGACATTTGACACCGTCCCCTCAAGCTGGTCAGCGATATAGTGAGCTGTTGTCTGGCCGTCGACGGTCGCATTCAGGGCGAGGATGACTTCCCGTGGCGCGGTGTCGCGAACCCGTTCGACCAGCAGACCAATGGTCAGATCTTCCGGCCCCACGCCATCCAGTGCAGACATGACGCCTCCGAGGACGTGGTACCGCCCGCGGAAGACACCTGCCCGCTCAAGGGCCCACAGGTCAGGGACATCCTCCACCACGCAAATCACGCCATCGTCACGCTCACCCGCCCGGCAAATGCCACAAGGCTGCTGCGTATCCAGGTTGCCACACTGGTCACACCGTTCAATTCGGTCCGCGGCGTCGGCAAATGCCTCCGCCAGGGGGCGCAGCAAGGCCTCCTGACGCTTCAGCAGAAAGAGGGCGGCCCGCCGGGCAGATCGCGGACCAAGACCTGGCAGACGCGCAATGAGATCGATCATGCGCTGGATTTCAGGGCCGGCGGCGTGCTTGCTCATAATCGTCTAGAACGGCATTTTGAAACCGGGCATCAGTCCGCCCAGTCCAGATGCGGCCTCTTTCATGGCCTTTTCAGTCTCCTGATCCAATCGCTTTCTGGCATCGCTGTGCGCTGCCTTGAGGAGGTCCTCCAGAATCTCCGGATCATCTCCCATGATGGAGGGATCGAGGCTGACACCGACAAGCTCCCCTTTTCCGCGCAGGGTCACCCTGACCAGGCCAGCACCAGCCACGCCTTCGGCCTCCAGACCCTCAACCTTGCTTTGTGCTTCCTGCATCTTGGCCTGCATCTTCTGGGCCTGTTGCATGATTTTAGCAAAATCCGCCATGCCACTAACCTCGCTTGCGGGTGTTCATTGCGATGACATTGTCGGATTTGTCCTCATCTTCAAGGGTCTGAATGTCCTCGACTTTAACAATTTCCGCCCCCGGAAGGGCTGCGAGCGCTGCGGCGATCTCGGGCAAGTTCCCCGCCCGCTCAATGATGGCGCGTTCTTCCCGCTCTGACGCCTCCCGCGCAGTTTCCGTTGTGGCGTCGGTGATCCGGATGTCCCACTGATATCCGGTTTCGCTTTCAAGGAAATCTGTCAGACGTTGCAGCAGGTCTCTCGGCGCCCGCTCCGCCAGTGCGCACAACAATTCTCCGGGGGCCACACGTTCCACACGGATATACTGGCGAGCTTCCCCCCACAGCCGGACTTCTTTCCTCGCACTGAGCAAACTCAGAACATCATCAAAGCTTTGAAGACCTCGTCCCCCCGGCGCACTGTCCGGGGCCGCTGACGGCTCAGGCTTTCCCGCGGCGCCCGAGGCCCCTCCTTTGGATATGAGCCCCAGAGCTTCCTCAGGTGAGGGCAGCCCGGCCGCGGCGACCAGTCGCAGAACGACCATGCGCAGGGCGGTCTCGGTTTCCGGGGCCGTCTGGGTGTCCCGATAGCCCGACAGGAGGATCTGCCAGTGACGCTGCGCCTGCGCCGGGCTGACCAGGCCGGCCAGGGCTCTGGTGCGTCGGGTCCAGTCCGCAGGCCCCGGCAGCACATAGGTCGCGCTGGCGGCCTGCACGGTGGCGATGTCGGCGGCGATTTCAAGCATGTCCTTGAGGATCACCAGCGGGTCTGCTCCCGCTCGAACCTGATCAGACACCTCGGTGAGAGCCGCCTCTGCCTGGCCTGAAAGAGCGAGCTCAAACGCATCCAGCAACCGAAGACGATCTCCGAGGCCGAGCATCTCACGGACCATTTCACCGCTGATCGTCCCGCCTTCGACAGCCTGAACGATGGCCTGATCGAGGATCGACAAGCCATCCCTGACTGAGCCCTCCGCCGCCCGCGCGATCAATGCCAGCCCCTCATCAGTAATGTCGGCCCCTTCGGACCGCGCGACCCGTCCCAGATGTCCGGCAAGAGTCGCGGTATCCAGCCGCTTGAGATCGAAACGCTGACATCGCGACAGGACTGTTATGGGCACTTTGCGGATTTCAGTGGTGGCAAAGATAAATTTGACGTGAGGCGGTGGTTCTTCCAGCGTCTTCAGCAGGGCGTTGAAGGACGCGGTAGACAACATGTGCACCTCGTCGATGATATAAACCTTATGCCGGGCAGAATTTGGGGCATAGCGGACACCATCAAGAAGGTCCCGCATATCCGCAACCCCGGTCCGCGAGGCTGCGTCCAGCTCGAGAACGTCGGGGTGATTGCCCTTCATAATCGCATCACAGAAAATACCCGGCGGATCGAGCTCCAGGCCGGGCTGGTCCGCCCCCTCACGGCAATAATTCAGGGCCCGTGCAAGAAGACGCGCTGTCGTCGTTTTTCCGACACCACGGACCCCGGTCAGCATAAAAGCGTGGGCCACCCGCCCGGTCTCAAAGGCATTGCGCAGCGTTCGCACCATGGCCTCCTGACCGATCAGGTCAGCGAAGAGGCGCGGGCGATATTTCCGCGCCAGAACCTGGTAACCATCCTCCGTCGGACGCCCCATCTCCGCCTCACCGAACATGGAGAAGGTCTCCTCGTCGCGGACGTGATCCTCAGGCGGCATCGCTGCTGTATCCGGTGTCTCAGTCATCGATCGAGAGTATGGCAGGGACTCGGGGGTCGCCGCAATGCCGATCTGCGCTAGGTCGCCTAGGATGACGACGGCCTTGCTGATTTTTCCACATCAATTGTTCGAGCACCATCCTGGATTGGATCCTCGGCCCGACCACCTCGTTTTGGTCGAGGATCCCCTTTTTTTCGGCGATCCGGAATGGCCGGTCGCCTTTCATCGGCAGAAGCTCTGGTTGCATCGCGCCAGCATGGCGAAATATGCCGAAAAACTTCGCCGGGCGGGACATAAGGTCAAAGAGATCCGATACCGGCCAGACGCCCGTTTGCTCCACGACACGCTTGGAGACCTCGCCGCAGGGGGATGTGTCACCGTCCGGGTTGTCGACCCGGTCGACAATGTCCTCAGTCGGCGCCTGCAAAGTGGCTGTCGGGCTCACGGGCTCAGGATCGCCCGGATAGACAGTCCAAACTTCATCAACACGCCCGGGCAGAACGCGGCATGGCGGTCTGGCCAATCCCGATGGTTCATGGCCGAATTCTACAAAGCCCAGAGGCGTCGGACCGGATGTCTCATGGAGGACACCGGGGGACCGGTCGGTGGGCAGTGGAGTTTTGACGACAGCAACCGGAAAAAGGTCCCCAAATCCCTGTACAACAGCGTTCCGCAGCTGGCTGAACGGGTGCCTGACGCCTTCGAAGAGGCCGCGCGCGCCTCTGTCAATGCCGACTTCCCGAACGCACCAGGGAAGCTCGACCGGATGTTCTGGCCGACCAGTCCGGATCAGGCCCGCACCATGTTCGATACCTTTCTCCACCAGCGTTTCGCGGCGTTCGGTCCCTATGAGGACGCGATGCTTGAGGGCGAGACTTTGTTGTGGCACGCAGCCCTGACCGCAGGCCTGAATATCGGCCTCCTATCGCCGCAATATGTCATCGACACCGCGCTCGCCCACGCGGAGCGCTACAAGACGCCGCTCAACTCGGTCGAAGGATTTCTCAGGCAGATCCTCGGCTGGCGCGAATTCATGAGAGCGACTTATGAAGACCTGGGCACGAAGATGCGGACCACGAATCACTGGCAGCATAAACGGGCCATCCCAGACAGTTTCTGGACCGGCACCACCGGAATTCCCCCGATTGATGATGCCATACACAGGATCCTTGAGACCGGTTATGCCCATCATATCGAGCGACTGATGCTGCTTGGGGGATTCATGTTCCTGTGCGAATTTGACCCCGAGGAGATCTATCGCTGGTTCATGAGTTTTTTCATTGATGCCTATGACTGGGTGATGGTTCCGAATGTTTACGCCATGAGCCAGAATGCCGATGGCGGTCTCATCACCACCAAACCCTACTTTTCCGGCTCGGCCTATATTCGGAAAATGTCCAATTATCGAAGTGGTGACTGGTGCCGGACCTGGGACGGGCTGTACTGGCGATGGATCTGGTCGCATGCGGACGAACTGGAACGCAACCCCCGCTGGGCCATGATGGTGTCCATGGTTCGGAAAATGGATGCGGACAAACGCGACGCCCATATCGAGGCCGCAGAGACCTGGTTGCATCAGCTTGATCGCGAAGCGGGATAAAGCGGAGACTGGACAGCGACCCGTGCCGGCAATCGTTAGGGCTGCTTCGTTCCCGACCTGACCCGGTTGGCGATGGACACGTCCGCCGCCAGCCTCCTTCGCTCTATATCGCGACTCAGGAGACAGGTGACAAGGGGGTGAAGGCTGCTATGGGTTCTAACATGCTGACCTCGAATGACATTCCGCTCGCCTCAAGACCGATTGACCGGGCTGCCCACCATCGAACAGATCAGGCCTGGCTTGATCAGGCCCTTCGCGCCGATGATGTTCTGATTTTCCTGTGCCAGAGCGGACTGCCGTTCGTTGCCAAAGAGGGAGACGGCCTCGTCTGGCTGGGCCCTGAAGCGCTGAGTCTCCAAACCGACGCCCCATCGCTCTTTCTGGGACAGGACAAGGCCGGCACCCCCATCTTTGCGCTCAATCTCGATGAGGACTTCGATCTTGAGGGGTCGCTGGTTCAGGGGCTGGGCAGCTTCGAAGACATGCGGGCCGCCGCGGCCTCATTGCCTGCCATGCAGGCCAATCTGGCGGCCACGGCCCGCAGCCTGTTCGAATGGCACCGGACCCATCCCTTCTGTGCCGCCTGCGGGACACAGAGCCAGACCGTGGAGGCGGGATGGAAGCGGGTCTGCCCAGCCTGCGACCGCGAGCATTTCCCCAGAACCGACCCCGTCGCGATCATGCTCGCCTTCAAGGATGACCACTGTCTGCTCGGACGCCAGTCCAACTGGCCTGCCGGGTTTTGGTCCGCCCTGGCAGGCTTTGTCGAACCCGGCGAGACGCTCGAACAGGCCGCCACGCGGGAACTGGAAGAGGAAGCTGGGATCAGGGCCGACCCGGCCAGAGCGGAGTATCTGTTCTGCCAGCCCTGGCCTTTTCCCTCATCTCTCATGGTGGGAATCCTTGTCGAGGCTGAGACCATGGAGATCGAGGTCGACAAGAATGAGCTGGAAGCCGCCCGCTGGGTGAGCCGGGCAGAGGCCCGCCAGATTCTCGCGGGAACGCATCCGGAAATATACTGTCCACCGCCCATGGCCGTCGCCCATCACATTCTGAAAGCCTGGGCCGAACGCGACAGCGACCTCTGATGTCGCTCTGTCGGGGGACACCCCCTCAGCGATAGCGCGCTTGCAACATCGCCCACATGGCCCGCAAGCCGCAGGCCGCCCCGCCCTCGGGACGCCCATATTTGGCTTTTCGCCAGGCCCAGACATCCAGATGGACCCACCGCGGGGCCGAGACAAATTTCTGGAGGAACAGGGCCGCGGTGACCGACCCCGCCATGCCATCGGACGTCGAGTTCACCAGGTCGGCGATGGGACTTTTAAGGCCCGCCAGATAAGGCGCCCAGAGGGGCATCCGCCAAACCGGATCCCCGCTGGCCCGCGCACCGGCTTCGATGGCGGCGGCCAGCTCATCATCATCGGTGTAGAACGGCGCCAGATCGGGCCCCAAAGCGACACGGGCCGCCCCGGTCAGAGTAGCAAAATCGATGATCAGGTCCGGATCCGTTTCGCTTGCCCGGGTCAGGGCATCCCCGAGGATCAGTCGTCCCTCCGCGTCGGTATTGTCAATCTCCACGCTCAGCCCCTTGCGACTGCTCAGGACATCGCCGGGCCGAAAAGCGGTTCCGCTGATCGCATTCTCAACGGCGGGCACGTAAAGCTTCAGATGCACCGGCAGCGCCGCCGCCATGACGAGCTCTGCAAGGGCGATGGCATGCGCTGCTCCCCCCATGTCCTTCTTCATCAGCCGCATATAATTCCCGGTCTTCAAATTGAGCCCCCCGGTGTCGAAGGCCACACCCTTGCCGACAATGGCCAGCTCCGGCGCTTTGGGATCCCCCCAGCTCAATTCGATCAGTCGCGGCGATTGTGGCCCCGCCCGCCCTACGGCATGGATCATGGGGTAATTTCCGGCCAGCAGGGCCTCCCCTTCGGTGCACACCAGAGTGGCCCCGAAGGCCTCCGCAAGGGTCCGAATTTCTGCTTCTATGGCCACAGGCCCCATATCTTCCGCTGGCGTGTTGACCATATCTCGCAAACGCTGGATCGCCTGGGCCTCGATCAGCGCGGGGCCTGCCGGCTGATCCTCCGGGATCAGGAGCCTCGGTGGGGACTCTGCTTTGATATAGCGATCAAACCGATAAGCACCGTCGACCCAGCCGGCAGCCAGTTGGGCGAACGGCAAGCCGGCATCTCTGGCCAGGTGGTAATCGCCCGGCATCAGGCGAGCGGACAGGGCTGCCAGCGCGAGTCCATCCTTACCGTCGCCCAAGCCAAACAGGATACCGTCAGGGATACCAGTATCCGAGGCCGTCTGAACCAGCTGACCCGACATGGCCTTGAAACCCTGGGCTTTCGCCGCAGCCGCCAGACCGCGCGGCAGCTCGACCCCTTCGGACCACTGCTCTGCCGTGTACAGAAAAACCGGTGCGGAGGTCTCGGCTTCGACGGTGAGAGCGGCTTTGGTGGTCATGCGGGTCATCCTGTTCGTGCTTGATGTGGCACCTGCCCGATTAACCGGTTCTTGACCAGGCATAGGCCAGACTGCCTGAGATAGAGCTCAGGAGCGTGTTGCATGTCCATAGTCAATCACAGAACCGGGCCCGTCGGTCTTGCCCTGATCGGCCTGATCACCGCCTGCGCCACCAGCGGACCGCCTCCCGCCGCCCTGCCAGCGAACCTCCCGCAAAACGCCTTTCAGGCGGACGCCCCCGCAAAGGCCACGCCGGACGAGATCGCCACGGCCCAGCGCTCGGACCCGCTGACCCGGGCCACCTTCTGGAGCCAGGAATACCAGAAGGATACACGCGATCTTGATACCGCGGTCTCCTTCCTGAAAGCCCTGCGGACCATACGGAGTTATGACCGTCTCGCCGACATCGGACGAACCACGCTCGCCCTTCATCCCGAGGCTTATGAAGTCTATCTCGAACTTGGGCGCAGCCTTATGGATCAGGGGCGCCCCGCCGAGGCCGTTCCGCTTCTGGCCCGGTCAGCGGATTTCGCACCCCCGCAGACCGCCACCCCCCTTGCCGTTCTGGGCCTCGCCTTCGACCAGCTCGACCGTCATCACCGCGCCCAGGACGCCTATCAGATCGCTCTGGAGCGAGATCCGCAACGCGCCACCACATGGACAAATTATGGTCTGTCACTGGCCCTGACTGGCGACCTCGTGGGCGCGGAACATGCCCTCAGAACAGCTCTGGCCCTGCCCGGTGCCAATAATCAGGTGCGCCAGAACCTTGTTCTCATTCTGGGTTTACAGGGAAAAACACAGGACATTCGGGACATTGACCCCTTCGCCCAGCCAGATCAGCTGCAATCAAATCTCGAGGCTCTTTCCGCCATGCGGGCCATGTCTCCAACGCCTGCCAGCGCGCCGGTTCCAGACAGGATGGCTCCCCAAGTGCCGGAGGGCTCTGCCACAGGTGGAATGGCCCAAAGTCGGCTCACTCTACGTCCGAAGCTTCGTCTGGCCGAAGAAGACTAAGCCGGCCTTAGGGCGGCGTCGCCGTGGCCTAGCCAGCCTCCTGGACTGATGTGACCTTGATATAGGCGGGACCCAGAACCACGAGGAACAGGACAGGCAGAAAAAACAGGATCATCGGCACCGTGAGCTTGGCCGGCAGCGCCGCAGCTTTCTTCTCTGCTTCCGACATGCGCATATCCCGGTTTTCCTTCGCCATAACCCGCAAGGCGTCACCCAGCGGCGTTCCGTAGCGTTCTGCCTGAATCAGCGCCATGGTGACCGCCTTGACGCCCTCATGTCCGGTCCGGCGCGCGAGATTCTCATAGGCCACGCGCCGTTCCTGCAAATAAGCGAGCTCCGCCGTGGTCAGCTGCAGCTCCTCGGCGAGCTCCGGAGAGGCAGACCCGACCTCTGCACCGACCTTGGCAAAGGCCATTTCAATCGACATGCCTGACTCGACGCAGATCAACATCATGTCGAGCGCATCGGGAAAGGCCCGCATAATGGACTGCTGGCGCTTGGCTGCGATATTCCCGACATACAGGTTTGGCGCGTAAAAACCCGCCGCTGCGCCAAAGATAATGGAGCCATATTTCATCTGTGGGGAGAGCCCCAGATCTGACAGGAAGAAGATGTAGACAAAGGTCAGTATAGCAAAGGCAAACGGCAGAACGAAACGGCAGAAATAGAACACCATCAGCGGCCGGGGGCCCCGTAAACCGGCCTGATCCAGCTTGATCTGGATGTTGGGGTCTTCAAGCAATTTCTGAAGATCGAGACGCTTGGTGATGGAGGAAATAGTGCCCTGTGCCTCTTTCTTCAGACCACGTGTCTCAAGAGCGGCCCGGCTGGCGCGTCGCAGCTTCTCGCGCTGCTCGGTGACCTGCTTGAGACGGGTCTCAAGCTTATCCCCTTTCAGGGCCGGCAACATGACCGACGTCACGGTGGCAAACATTGCGACGGCCGCAAGCATGGAGGCCAGGACCCCGGGATCGCTCAGAGATTCAGCAAAACTCATTCCGCCACTCCCTCAGATATCGAAACTGATCATTTTGCGCATCACCGCGATGCCGATCGCCATCAGACACGTCGACATGAACAGGATCATGTGACCGGTTGAGGTGATAAACAGATCCATGATGTAATCCGGGGTGGTTAGATAAACCATGAAGGCGACCGCGAATGGTAGCGCCCCGATGATCATGGACGAGGCCTTGGCTTCAGAGGACAGCGCCTTGATCTTTTCGCGCATCATTTTCCGCGACCGGATCACGGTGGACAGATTTCCAAGCGCTTCGGACAGGTTCCCGCCGGACTTCGCCTGAATGGACAGAACGATAACGAAGAAATTGACCTCCGGCAGAGGCACGCGCTTGTAGAATTGCTGCAGAGCCCTGTCGATCGCCGTTCCCATCTGGATATTGTCGGTCAGCTGAGTGAATTCAGGCCCAAGCGGGGCCGGACTTTCCCGCGCAATAATCCGAAGGCACTCGGTCAGCGGCAGGCCGGACTTGACCCCCCGGACGATAATATCGATGCCGTCGGCAAACTGACTCAGCAGTTTCTTGTTCCGACGCTTGGCGAGCATGGCCAGAACCCAGTGTGGCAGGCCGAGCCCGCCGCCGATCAGGGCCGCCACAATCATGGCGGGCTGAGACTTGATCTCTATGCCGAGAATCGGAGGGGGGCCCTCCGCGCCGGAATACCAGGTACCAAGCGCACTCATGCTCCCCAGAACCAAAGAGATCAGCCAGAACGTCTTTGGCGTCATGTTCAGACCGGCCTGCATCAGCTTGGCTTCAACTGTGTTCAGGAGACCCGTCTGGCGTTGGGCCTTGCCCTGTTCCCTGAGCTTGTTCAGCATGGCCTGCGTCTTCTTGCGCCGTGCTGCGCTCTCATCCTTGGGAACCTTGCGCAAACGGCTGGTGGGCCGTGCCGTGTCCAGTGTCCGGAGCCGCCGCACCGCGCGGTCTCCATTGGACCCGCCCGGCAGGGCAAAGCCGAGACCCGCAATCACCAGAAAGACCGCTGCCGCAAGCCCGAAAAGAATAAGATCGTTTGTCATAGCTGACCTCAGCTCAAGGTATCCAGCGCGCGCGCCAGATCCCTTTCCAGGCCATAATACTGGGCCCGCTCCCAGAAGCGGGGGCGACCGATGCCCGTGCCGCGGTGCCGTCCGACCACGCGGCTGTCCTCGTCCTCACCTTCGATCTCGAAACGCAGAATGTCCTGCAGAACAATGGTTTCACCCTCGAGCCCCATGACCTCTGTGATCGTCATGATGCGCCGGGAGCCGTCCCGCAGCCTGGAGGCCTGAACAATCACGTCAATAGATCCGACGATCATCTCCCGAATGGTCTTGGCCGGCAGTGAAAAGCCGCCCATGGTGATCATGGACTCGACCCGGCTCAGGGCCTCGCGCGGCGTATTGGCGTGCAGCGTGCCCATTGAGCCATCGTGACCGGTGTTCATGGCCTGCAGGAGATCAAACGCCTCCGGGCCGCGCACCTCCCCCACAATGATCCGTTCCGGGCGCATCCGCAGGCAGTTCTTGACGAGGTCCCGCATCGTGATCTCGCCAGAACCTTCAATATTGGGGGGGCGCGTCTCAAGCCGCACAACATGGGGTTGCTGCAGCTGGAGTTCCGCGGAGTCCTCACAGGTAATCACCCGTTCGCCAGGCTCGATGAAGGCCGTCAGGCAGTTCAACAGCGTGGTCTTCCCCGAACCTGTTCCCCCGGAAATCAACACATTGCAGCGAGAGTGGCCAATGATCCGAAGGATCTCGGCCCCGGCCTCTGAAATCGAGTTGAAGTTCACCAGATCAGCAAGTTTCAGCTTGTCCTTCTTGAACTTCCGGATGGTCAGGGACGGTCCGTCAATCGACAGGGGGGGCGCAATCACATTGACACGCGAGCCGTCAAGCAGACGCGCATCACAGATCGGACTGGCTTCATCAACGCGACGGCCCACCTGACTGACAATGCGCTGGCAGATATTCATCAGCTGCGCATTGTCCCTGAACCGGACATTGGTTCGCTCGATCTTCCCGTTGACTTCGATGTAGCAAAGATCGGCCCCATTCACCATGATATCGGCAATGTCGTCGCGCGCCAGCAGCGGTTCAAGCGGTCCAAAGCCCAGCACATCATTGCAGATGTCATCAATCAGAAGCTCCTGCTCGGAGATCGACATCACCACGCCCTTGATCGCAATGATTTCGACAATGATGTCGCAAATCTCCTCACGGGCACTTGCCGAGTCCAGCTGGGCAAGCTGACCCAGATCAATGGTGTCGATCAGCGCATTGAAGATGGTGGTCTTGGTGGCGTAATAGGCGTCAGACCGGTCGAGAACCCGCGTGATGCGTTCTTCGGAGCGCATGGCGGCAGGCTTGGACTCAGCCGCCATTTCCAGGCGAGGGTCTTCGGTGTCAGCGCGCGTGCCGCGGCCAACACTGGTGAGACTCGGCCGGGCCGGAGCCGTGAC
>CAJXMY010000046.1 GCA_913056435.1 uncultured Hyphomonadaceae bacterium
AGTAGTAGTAGTAGTAGTAGTAGTAGTAGTAGTAGTAGTAGTAGTAGTAGTAGTAGTAGTAGTAGTAGTAGTAGTATGGATTTGACCAGTCGTTGACTGGTACGGGGATAATCTCCCTTTCACATTTCGTGGTTCCAATTTAAATTTTCCACGTTGAGCTGACAATTTCGTTGTAATTTTTGTCGAAGTGATACCACAGGTGTTTAAGCAGTCGTTTTTTGAGGCCAACAGGTTCGTCGAATTGGACTTCTTTGGGCAAACGATTTACCAAGACAGTTGTTCGGTAAAAGAAACTTTGTTCGCATAGTTGAAGCTTTCTTTTCCCGTGTTCGAACTGAATATCACCGGATGTTCGCAATGTTCTAGAGGGTTCTCGACGGTGAATAAAGGTTGTTGGATCGAATTCAAAGTATCCTCTTAGCATTTTTGACAGCAGTAAAAGATCTTGTAATTGCAAGTAAAGTGAGAGCGGAAGAATTTGGCTTTGTTGTAGTAGCTCTTTGTAGTTGCTATTGCTGGTGCAGTATATCCATTTCAAGCACTTCTTCTGAACTCCTTCAAGGTTTTTGGTGTTTTCGACGTTTGCGAACCAACATGTACTCCCATAAATCAAAACAGGTAAAACCATTGACTTGTACAACTTCATTTTAGTAGGGGGAGTGAGGCTGGGAGAACTTCTCTTTAACATGAAGAACACTCCGAGAGCTTTCTTTGCGGCAGTTTTGATGTGTTGATTCCACTTCATATCATTAGACATATGAATTCCAAGATCTTTCTGTGTCTGAACTTGACGAATTTCATCTCCAGAGAAGTATAATTTCACATCGTTAGCGTGGAAGGCAAGATGAGAGCATTTGCCGACATTGAGTGGTAGTTGATGCTTATCACTCCATCTTTTAACACGAGACAAGTCAAGTTGGAGATTGAGCTTTTGTTGATTTATTGCAATAAATTTGGCGTCATCTGCGCATAACAGGGGCAATGATGTCTTGCAGAGCGAAGGGAGATCATTTATATAAACGAGGAAAAGTAAACTTGATAAAATCGAGCCTTGAGGAACTCCACTCGTTGCTTTTGTAATTCCCGAAAAGTGGCCATTGACACGAACTCTCTGTTGGCGATTCGTGAGATAAGATTCGATTAGTTTGAGTATCTTCCGATGTATTCCAAAGTTAGAGAGCTTCATCAAAAGTAAGCCGTGATCCACGTTGTCAAAAGCTTTCTCGTAGTCAGTATATATTACGTCTACACAATGCCTCGACTCGAGTGCATTGTATATCGTTTCAAGATATATCATCAATTGTAGGATACAGGATCTACCTTTGCGGAAGCCATACTGAGCAGGATGAAACAGCGGTTCAAGAAGAGGATATAAATATGAAAAAAGACAACGTTCAAAAATTTTTGAGATTATGCAAAGAAGTTATGCAAAGGTTATATAAAAATTCGATAGCAAAATATACATTTTAAAAAACGTGGTCGCAGATCTGCCATCCTATGATGCATGAAGCAAGGGGCACTTCGTACGGGAAATCGATGCCCTTGACGGGTTGATGGGCCGTGTGGCGGACCGGTCCGGCATTCAGTTTCGCTTGCTCAATCGGTCGAAGGGTCCCGCCGTATGGGGTCCCCGGGCGCAGATAGACCGCACACTTTATCGCCGGGAGATGCAGGCGGAGATCAGCGCATACGCCAATTTGACCATGATCGAGGCGGCGGTGGAAGATCTGGTTGTTGAAAATGGTCGGGTCTGTGGGGTTGTCACTGGCTCGGGAAGGAAGTGGCATTCCGATGCAGTGGTTGTAACCACCGGCACTTTTTTGAAAGGCGTAATCCATCGGGGCGAGGAACGGATCCCGGCGGGTCGTCTTGGGGAGGCGCCAGCGATTGGGTTGTCCGATCGGCTGTATTCTGCCGACCTGCCCCTTGGGCGCCTGAAAACAGGGACACCTGCGCGACTGGACGGCCGAACGATTGATTGGACGCGCCTGGAGCAGCAGCCAGCGGATCCCGATCCTCTACCCTTCTCTTATTTGAATAACCAGATTGACGTGCCCCAGATATCCTGCGGCATTACGTTCACAAACCCCGATGTTCATGACATCATTTCTGAAAACCTCGAAAAGTCAGCGGTTTATTCTGGCGCGATTTCGGGGCGGGGGCCACGCTATTGCCCATCGATTGAGGACAAGGTTCAGCGGTTTGCATCCAAATCCCGCCACCAGATTTTTCTCGAACCTGAGGGCTTGGAGGACCATACGGTCTACCCAAACGGGATTTCAACTTCCCTGCCTGTCGAGGTCCAGGAGGCCTTTGTCCGGAAAATCGAGGGTCTTGAAGAGGTTGTGATCCTGCAGCCGGGTTACGCCATAGAGTATGATTATGTCGACCCGCGCGCTCTAGATTCCGGCCTACAGGTCAAAAAGCTTCCCGGCTTGTTCCTCGCCGGACAGATCAACGGGACCACGGGATATGAGGAGGCAGCGGCGCAGGGCTTGGTTGGGGGGCTAAATGCAACGCGCTATTGTCGCGGACAGAGTTCTGTCACGTTTGACCGGGCCGAGGCATATATTGGCGTTCTGATTGACGATCTTGTCACCCGCGGCGTGACAGAGCCCTACCGGATGTTCACCTCACGGGCGGAGTACCGGTTGAGCCTGCGCAGCGACAATGCTGATCAGCGACTGACGGAAAAGGGGCTGGCTCTGGGTCTGGTTGGCAATAAGCGTGCCGACGCGTTTCACGTGAAACAGGCGGCCCTGAATTCCGGGCGGGCCCGCCTCAAGGCCTTGAGCCTGACCCCAAATGCCGCCGCAAAAAGAGGCTGGCGAGTGAATCAGGATGGTCAGCGGCGGAGTGCCTGGGAGTTTCTGGCTTATCCGGAAATCGGCATGTCTGATGTTTTGTTGGCATTTCCGGAGTTAGAAGATATGTCTGACTCCGTTCAAAACCAATTGGGGATTGAAGCGATCTATGACGGCTACTTGCAACGTCAGCAGGCCGAGATTGACGCCCTTCGCCGCGATGAGGCGCTGCGCATTCCGGAAGACCTCGATTACGGACAAATTGGCGGTCTGTCCAATGAAGTCCGGGCGAAGCTGATCCAGATTCGTCCAGCTACTCTGGGCCAGGCTGGCCGTATCGAGGGGGTTACCCCGGGCGCGCTGACGGCGCTGCTCGCCCACGTAAAGCGCCAGCCATCCCAGCGTCAGAGTGCCTGAATGGCCGATCTTGACGGATACGGACCGCAGGCACTCCGAGCAGAGACCGGTGTTTCACGTGAAACGCTGGAGAAGCTCACCACGCTGATCCAAACACTCGATGCATGGCGCCTGAAAACCAATTTGATGGGCCCGGCGGAGTGGGGGCGTGTGTGGCGTCGGCATGTTCTTGACTCAATTCAGCTTGTGCCACTCTTGCCGGATTATGGGCAGATCGTTGACCTTGGGTCCGGTGCGGGCTTTCCAGGCCTTGTCATCGCCGCCTGTCGACCCGCTGGGTTGGGAGAGACTGTTTTGGTCGAAAGTGTTGGTAAGAAGTGCGCTTTTCTGCGGGCCGCGATTGAGGCTGCTGATCTTTCGGCGAGGGTCCGCAATGTTCGCGTCGAAGCCCTTACGGATGAGCCGGCTGCGGCGATCACGGCCCGAGCCTTTGCGCCCCTGCCGAAACTGCTCGATTACGCGGCACCCTGGCTGGAGGCGGGCGCGGTCGGCGTTTTTCCGAAGGGTGAGCGGTGGGAAGAGGAATTGACGGCCGCAGAGAAACAATGGAAATTCGCGCATAAGGTGATTCCCAGCCGCACGAGCGACCGGGGCGTGATCCTGAAGCTCTCGGAGGTAGCCCGTGTCCAGCAAAACCCGAATTCTTGCCATCGCAAATCAGAAGGGCGGGGTCGGTAAGACGACGACATCCATTAATCTGGGAACTGCGCTGGCCGCCGTGGGGCGCCGGGTCCTGGTGATTGACTTTGACGCGCAGGGAAATGCGTCGACCGGGTTGGGCATTACGCGTCCTGAGCGCCGTCTTACCAGTTATAATGTTGTGATTGAGGGGACACCGCTTCAGGATGCGAAGCTGTCCACCCTTGTGCCCAGACTTGATATCGTTCCGGGAGATGAAAATCTGGCGGGCGTCGAGACCGAGCTGTCCGACGATCCACGGCGGTCGTATCGATTGAGGGATGCGGTACGGACCTATATGGACGAGGCAGTCACACTCGGTCATACCGAGTATGACTATATCTTGATTGATTGCCCGCCCTCTCTGTCGGCCCTGACCTTCAACGCCATGACCGCGGCCCAGTCCCTTCTGGTTCCCCTGCAGTGTGAGTTTCTCGCGCTTGAGGGGCTGAGTCAGCTTCTTCGCACGGTTGATATGGTGCGCCGGGGGCTCAATCCTGATCTGGACATTCAGGGTGTTATTCTGACCATGTATGATCGCCGCAACAATTTGTCTGATCAGGTTGCTGATGAGGTGCGCTCTGTTCTTGGGAACAAGGTCTACAACACTGTTATTCCAAGGAATGTCCGACTTTCAGAGGCGCCAAGTTTCGGGAAGCCGGCTTTGTTGTACGATTATCGCTGCCCGGGGAGTGAGGCGTATATCCGGCTTGCTTCGGAGATGCTGCAACGTGAAAAAACGCGCGAGGTGGTGGTCTGATGGCACCTGACGCCCGGTCAAAACCAAACCGTCTCGGGAAGGGGCTTTCAGCGCTGATCGGAGAGATCGAAGGTGCGTCGTTTGATGTGGATGATGGGCCCAAGAACGCTGGTTTGGAGATATCTTCCTATTCTGTGGAAGATATTCGGCCAAATCCAGCACAGCCGCGGCGAACATTCTCAGAAGCCGACCTGGACGAATTGAGCCAGTCAATACGCCAGCGCGGAGTCCTTCAGCCGATCCTGCTGAGACCGGATCCCGACGCGCATGGGAGGTACCAGATTGTCGCGGGCGAGCGGCGTTGGCGAGCTGCCAAACAAGCGGGCTTGACTGAGATACCCGCTCTGGTCCGGAATGTTGATGAACTCGAGCTTTTAGAGGTTGGGATTATTGAGAATGTGCAGAGAACAGACCTCAATCCAATTGAAGAAGCCGAAGCCTACGGGGCGCTGATCAAGCGATTTGGTCGCACGCAGGACTCCCTTGCGGAGAATGTTGGCAAAAGCCGTGTCCACATTTCGAACACCCTGCGCTTGTTGAACCTGCCAGATCGAGCCCGGGAGCATGTTCGCCAAGGTCGGGTCTCTGCCGGGCACGCCCGTGCTGCTCTCGGAGCACCTGATCCGGGGGCGGTGATTGATCTGGCCATTGCGCGAAATTTGTCGGTCCGTGATGTTGAGTCTTTTGTTCGCAAATTGCGAGAGGGGGACGATCTCGGCGAGGTCGCACGAAGGATTCACCCTCCTGCCAAGGATGTCGACACGGAGGCTCTCGAGGCAGACCTTGCGAGAACGCTGGGTCTCAGCGTGGATATCCGGCACGGAAAGCGAGGTGGAGAACTCCGCATCAAATACGGCGATTTAGAGCAACTTGATGATTTGTGTCGCAGATTAACTGCCCGGCGTGGTTAACTAGCCACGAAGGGTTCCGCCAGTCGCCCTCTGAACTGCGGCGATCACTTTTTGGGACAGGGCGTCGATCTGCTCATCGGTGAGAGTATCTTTCTGGGGCTGCCAGGTGATTTCGAGCGCAATCGATTTGTGTTGGACCGGTATGCCCGATCCGCGATAGACGTCAAATACGCGCACAGCAGAGATTAGAGTTTTGTCGGCGCCTCTTGCGGCGCGGACAACATCGTCCGCCGGAACAGCCTCTGGCAGGACAAAGGCGAAATCCCGTCGGACAGGAAGAAGGTCGGCTTTCTCCAGAACGGGCTTCGTCTTGCTGGGCCGGACCTTCATGAAAGGAACCGCGTTCAGGTTCAACTCAAAGCCGTAAACCGGCCCTTCGACATTAAGGGCCCTCAGGGCTCTTGGGTGCAGAGCGCCAAAATGTGCAATGGTAACCTTGGGCCCCAGTTTGAGGCTGGCACTTTGCCCAGGGTGAAAATGAGCCTGCTTGGGGCTATCTATCTGAAACCTCTCGGCGGGCTGTCCTATTGCGCCGAGAACGGCAAATAGGTCGGCTTTTGCTGAGTGGGCATCATAGGCGGGCCGGTGTTGCCAGTGCCGCGGCTCTCCAGCCCGGACGAGGCCCGCGATCATCGTTCTCTGGTCCTTCGGCCCATCCCCCTGATAAACTGGACCTGCCTCGAAAAGGCGCAACTCTCGCTCGCCCCGATTAAATCCGCGCTGAATGGCTTTTGCCAGATTTGCCAAGATCGATGGGCGCATCTGGTTCAGATCACTTGCAACAGGATTAGAAAGGGTCAGGGCCTCGTCGCCACCACCGAACAGGACGGCGTGGTCCCTTGGCATGAAACTCCATGTCACAGCCTCGAGAAAACCCCGTGCCGCCAGAGCCCGGCGCGCTGTGCGCACCCTTTGTTGTATCGGCGTTGTCACAACGCTTCGGCCGGAAGCCGGGACCGGAAGAGAGGTGGTCGGAAGGGAGTCGAAGCCTTCTAACCTCGCAATTTCTTCAACAATATCAGCACTTTGATCTATATCAAACCGCCATGTCGGGACCGTCAGATGCCAGATCTCGCCGCTGTCTTCGATGGCGAACCCGAGAGCCTTGAGCTGTTTCTTCATGGTTGCGGTTTTGACGGACAGGCCTGTGAGGCGCTTTACATCCTGGTGGTCAAATTCTACCCGGTCGCGCCTTTGTGGGGCGTGGCCGACGATTCGGGCGTGTGAGGGGTCGCCGCCACCATAGTCTGTGATCAGTTTCAAGGCGAGATTGATCCCGTCCAGACAGGATTCAGGGTCAACACCGCGTTCGAACCGATATCGTGCATCTGAGAGGATACCTGTCGCCCTGCCGGTCCGGGCTGTCCGAAGCGGATCAAACCACGCACTCTCTATAAAGACGTTGGTGGTATCATCGGACACCGCCGTTGATGTTCCGCCCATGACCCCACCAAGACCGATGACCCCGCTGTCATCGGCAATGACACACATATCCTCGCTGACCTCATAGGTTTTGCCATCAAGGGCTTCGAACGACTCCCCGGATCGCCCAAGGCGAGCGCGTATCGTTCCACTTACTCTGTCGGCATCATAGGCATGCAGCGGACGCGCCCGATCGATGGAGATATAATTGGTGAGGTCGATCAGAAGTGATTTTGGCGTGATGTCGACAGCGCGCAGTCTGGCCTGAAGCCAGTCTGGAGACGGCCCATTTTTCACTCCCTTTACGAGGACACCGGCGAAAATCGGACAGGCTTCAGGGGCCTCCACCGCTATGTCGATGGGACAGTCGTAACTGCCCGAGACCTTCCGAACCGAGTCGTCTATCAGGAGGCCTGCACCGGCTGCGGCAAGGTCGCGGGCGATACCTTTCACGCTCAGCCAGTCCGGCCTGTTCGGGGTGACCTCGAAATCAATCACAGGATCGTTCACGCCGAGCGCGTCTGCCGCAGGGAGGCCCAGTGGAAGGTCGTTGGGTAGGTCGGCGATACCGTCATGATCTTCTCCGGCCTCAATTTCTTTGGCGGAGCACAACATACCGTGGCTTTCGACCCCACGAATTTTCCGCGGTTTGCTGTCGAGTGAAAAGTCCAGTCCCGGTATGTAGCTTCCAAGCGGCGCATAAATGGCGGTCATGCCCTTGCGTGCATTAGGGGCACCACAAACAATGGTTTTCTCGCCGTCGCCCGTGTCGACAGTGCAAATGCGCAGCCGATCCGCGTCGGGATGCGGCTGGGCGTCCAGAACTTTGGCGACGGTGAAGCTGGACAGCTTTTCCGCGGGGTTTTCAATATGTTCGACTTCCAAACCTGCCTTCACCATGTGGGCTTCGATGGCCTCGAGCCCTTCTGATGTGGAGAGATAGTCTTTAAGCCAGGACAAAGGGAACTTCATTCGCTCAGTCCTCCGCTCACGCTGGGTGTCGTCCAGGGCTTGAATCCATAATGACGTGTCCAGACGGCATCTGCTTCGAAATAGGGGCGCAGGTCGGGCATCCCATACTTGAGCATGGCCAGACGGTCGACACCGAGCCCAAAGGCAAAGCCCTGATACTCATTCGGGTCAATGCCGCAGTTTCTCAGAACATTTGGATGGACCATGCCTGAGCCCAGGATTTCCATCCAACTGTCGCCCGACCCAACCTGAATGCTATCGCCTTTCCGTGTGAATTTCACATCCATTTCCGCGCTGGGCTCAGTGAAAGGAAAGAAGTGTGGCCGAAATCTGGCTTCAACGTCATCGATCTCGAAAAAGGCCTTTACGAAATCAATCAGGCAGCCTTTCAGGTGACCCATGTGAACCCCTTTTTCGATCACCAGTCCCTCGATCTGATGGAACATGGGTGTATGCGTAGCATCCCAATCGTTTCGGTAGACCCGGCCGGGGGCGATGATCCTGATGGGGGGGGTCTGGGCCATCATTGTCCGGATCTGGACCGGGCTGGTGTGAGTGCGCAGAACCTTGGGGGTGTCACCAAGCTGTGGGTGGAAGAAGAAGGTGTCATGGGTTTCCCGGGCCGGGTGGCCTTCAGGAAAATTCAGGGCCGTGAAATTGTGCCAGTCGTCCTCAATGTCTGGCCCCTCTGCCACGCTGAAGCCCATGTCACCAAAGATGGCGGCCAGTTCTTCGAAGACTTGCATCACCGGGTGGAGAGCGCCAACTGGCTCAGGGAGGGGTGGCAAGGACAGGTCTGTCCTCTCGTTAGCCAGACGGGCATCAAGGGCGGCTTCTTCCAGGGCCATTTTGCGGCGTTCGATCGCTTTTGAGACCTCTGTTTTCAAGGCATTCAGCCGAGGACCCATCTCCTGTCTCTGATCGGGCGTCATGCCCCCCAGCTGTTTCATCAGGCCCGAAATGCGCCCTTTCTTACCAAGCTCTGCGATGCGGATTTCATCCAGAGTTCCAAGATCTTCCACAGCTGCTATCGCTGACAGAACATCAGTTCCAAGGGTTTCGATATCTGCCATATGGTGCCCCGTTGGTGTTCACCGACCGGGGCTCTGACCCCGCCCGACTGGTCGATTTAGCGGAGAAAAGTCCAACTGTGAACAGCAACTAGGCGAGTGCTGCCTTGGCTTTCTCAACCAGGGCGCCGAATGCCTCCGGTTCTTTTACAGCAAGGTCGGCCATGACCTTGCGGTCCACTTCGATACCGGCCTTGGACAGCCCACCAATAAAACGGGAATAGGTCAGTTGATCGTCATGCGCCCGAACCGCGGCATTGATCCGCTGCACCCAAAGGCTGCGAAAACTGCGTTTTTTGACCTTCCGGCCAACATAAGCGTACTGGCCGGCCTTCCATACAGCATCGTGGGCTGTACGGAATGTGTTCTTGCGGCGGCCGCGGTATCCTTTTGCGGCTTTGATAATCTTCTTGTGGCGGGCGTGCGCCGGGACTTTGTTGCGGGAACGGGCCATGGTTGGCTCCTTACTGTCGTGTTCGGTTCAGATCGTTTGGGGAGCGGCCGGTTTACAGGCCGTTGGGAAGGAATTTCTTGATAACGCGCTTTGTATCGGCCCTGGCGACCACTTCAGTGCCGCGATTTTGCCGGATATACTTGCCGTTATGGCTGATCAGGCGGTGCCTCTTTCCGGCGACGCCATGCTTCAGTTTTCCTGTTGCTGTGATCTTGAACCGCTTGGCAGCGGCCTTTTTGGTCTTCATCTTCGGCATTTCGATCTCCTTCGGGCGTGGGCCCTGATACAGTCATTTTGAGCGTCTAAGGCATGCCGTTTACGGCCCAGACGCTGCGAGAGTCGGGCTTATGGCTGAAACAGGGTGGGAAATCAAGCCGGAGAATCAGCCCGGACGCTTTTAGCGCGGAGCCATTACCATGGTCATCTGACGGCCTTCGAGTTTTGGTTCCAGCTCAACTTTCATGCGCTCTGCGAATTCGTCTTTGACGCGTTCGAGGAGCTCCATGCCCAAGTGCTGGTGAGCCATTTCCCGCCCCCTGAAGCGCAGTGTGATTTTCACCTTGTCTCCATCATCGAAGAATTGTGCAATCTTCTTGGCTTTCACTTGGTAGTCGTGCGTATCGATGTTCGGCCGAAACTTGATCTCTTTCAGCTCGGAGGTTTTCTGTTTTTTCTTGGCTGCGGCTTTCTTTTTCTGGGCCTCATAGCGCATTTTCCCGTAGTCTACGATTTTGCAAACGGGTGTTTCATCGTTTGGTGATACCTCAACGAGGTCCAGTCCCACTTCGCGGGCGGCGTCGAGCGCTGCCTCTATTGGCATTTCACCCTGCTTTTCGCCATTTTCGTCGATCAGCAACACGCGGCTGGCACGTATGTCCCGATTGATACGGGGGCCTGTATTCTGTGCGCGCTCGGGGCGGCCGTATGGTCTGCGTGCTATGGTGGAACTCCTTCTTGATCACCTATTGCCCGTATATGCCCGCGAATGGGTCAAGATTCAACCAATGACTTCGTATTCAGGACATCTTGGTAGACGGCCAGCGTTGCGCGTTGCAATTGGGCCCGGCTGAATCGTTCCCGGACAAAGGTCTGTCCCGTACGCCCCATGGCCTCGCGCGCCTCGGGGGGAAGATTGACCAGCATTCGAAGACATGCGGCGAGGCTTTCAACGCTTCCAGGTTCGGCCCGGGCCCCGGTCTCGCCCTCAAGGACTGTTTCACGCTGGCCGCCATGGTCGCTGACGATGACAGGGCGCCCCATGGCGGAGGCCTCGGCAGCCACCCGACCGAAAGCTTCCGGGCGTTGAGAGGGCGCCATGACGATATCGCTCAGCCGGTAGGCTGCGGCCATATCCTCGCAGTGCCCGACAACGGAGACCACGCCGGCCAGACCCTGGTTCATAATCGAGTTTTCAATCTGCCTGAGATAATCTGTCCGTCCCTGTGCGTCTCCGGCGAGCACGAGGTGCAGTCCCTCCTGTTCGTTACGGCTCAACTGGGCCATGGCATTCACCGCCAGAAGCTGACCTTTCCAGGATGTCAGGCGTCCCGCCAGCAGGATAATCATGCGCTCATCCTCGTCTGCGATGTTCCAGCTTCGCGCTAGCGCTGTAAGGCGCGCACCATTGATATTGTCCGGATCAAAGATGCTGAAATCGACCCCGCGGGGGATGGTGACAATCCGCTCGGCTGATGTGCCGTGGGTCGCCATCACATGGTCGGCGGTCCAGTTGGAGTTGGCCGTCATCGAAGCGGAGGAGAAGCTCCGGCAGGGCCGCAACTTGAAAGAGCGCCTGGCGGATGAGAGCGAGCGTTTCACTGCTTGGTACCGCGATGACTCCCTCGCTCAGCGGACCGTCAGCTGACGGATCCACCACAATGAACAGCAGAGGAAGCCTGGAGATGCGTCGTCAGCGTTGGCTGCTCTTGATCGCAGCACTGGCTTGTCTCGGCAGCCTGCTGCAGATTGTGCAGACTATTGCTGCCTTGAACCCAACAGATGATGAACCAGGGCCACACATTTGGGTAGCGACTCGAGGCGCACAGCAATTTG
>CAJXMY010000047.1 GCA_913056435.1 uncultured Hyphomonadaceae bacterium
GTCCCGGGTCTCCAAAGGTCCGTGCAACAATGATGAACAAATCCGCATGATGGCCATCAGACACATACCGCTTCGATCCGTTCAGAGTATATCCCTGGCTATTTCGGTCGGCTTCCGTTGCGATGTTCAGCGGGGCATGATGGGTGCCCTCATCAACCGCCAGTGCACAACTGCAGGAGCCATCCGCCAGTCTGGGTAGCCAGGCCGCTTTCTGGCTCGGCGATCCCCCCAGCGCGATGAGGCTGGCGCCCAAAACGGCCGTCTGTAATAGGGGCGTTGCTGCCAGTGTCCGGCCTTGGGCCTCCATGACCTGTCCTATGGCCACCATACCCATATCTACGCCGCCATGCTCCTCTGGGATCAGAACGCCAAAGAAGCCCAGTTCGGCCAGCTTGGCCCGGGTCGCCGGATCAACACCATTCGCGCCCTGGTCTCGTAAACCACGCAGATGGGACACAGGCATTTCATCCCGCGCAAAGCTCATCGCGGTGTCGCGCAGCATTTGCTGGTCTTCAGTCAGAACAAAAGACATTACTGATGCTCCCTCAGGCCAAGAACGCGTTTTGCGATAACATTCAGATTGACCTCGCTTGTGCCACCTTCAATCGAGTTGCCCTTCGAACGTAGCCAGGATCGCGTCGCTTTGCGGGCATCGCTCGGAATCCCGTCACCATCCCAGCCAAGACCGTCCGTTCCTAGCGCTTCGACCAGGAGTTCGCATTTGTCCTGATTCATTTTGGCAGCGGCATATTTGAGAATAGACGCGGTATGTCCGACCTCCTGCCCCGCCTTGGCCTCTGCGGTACTGCGCTGAACAGTGAGCCCAAAAGCTTTTGAAAACATCAGGTGGTCCGCCAGTCGTCCCCGAAGATCCCCGTCCGCGACACGCCCCGTTTCATCCACACCCACATGCTGTTTGGCATAGTCCTGGGGCGGAAGAATGCCCGACCCTCCGGTTCCCCCAAACCCACCTGCAGAAATCGACGAGCGCTCAAACTGAAGAAGGCGCTTGGCAATGGTCCATCCCTTGTTGAGCTCCCCAACCAACTGGTCTTTAGGGACCTTCACGTCGCTGAAGAATGTCTCACAAAATGGCGACGATCCTGAAATGAGTTTGATAGGCCGGGCTTCGACACCATCGCTTTCCATGTCAAAGACCAGAAACGAAATGCCATCATGCTTTACGTTGGTGTCGGTACGAACCAGACAAAAAATCCAGTCCGCCTGATCAGCATAGGAAGTCCAGACTTTCTGGCCATTGATCAACCAGTGATCGCCTTTGTCCTCGCATTTGGTCTGGAGCCCCGCGAGGTCAGATCCGGCGCCTGGCTCGGAATAGCCCTGACACCAGCGGGTTTTGCCTTTGACAATATCGGGGATAAACCGCTTCTTCTGTTCGTGCGATCCGAATTCCAGAAGCGCGGGGCCAAACATCCAAAGGCCGAATGAAAACAGCGCCGGTCGCGCCTTTATGCGCCGCAATTCCTCCTGAAGCACTCTGGCTTGCGCCTTGGTGAGGCCCCCACCACCATACTCCGAAGGCCATTCTGGTGCCGTCCAGCCTTTTTCGCCCATGCGGTCCAGCCAGACGCGGGAATCCGGGTTCTTGAATGTTTCCCGACGGCCACCCCAGACAACCTCATCATCGGTCATGGGCGTGCGCATGCTGGCGGGGCAATTGGCCTCCAGCCAGTCTCGAACCTCACTGCGAAAATCATCCAGCGCTTCAGGTGCATCAAATGCCATTCGTTTCCTCCATGATACAGAGCCTTGGCGGGCAGTTCCAACTTAACGCCTGTGTAGCTTGAGCCCGGTTGGGCGCCAAGCGTGACCCCGGGTCAAAGATCCTACGGGATGGGCGAGTCGAGTGATCAGAAACGCCCGAACGGGCTGTTCTCCGGCCCGGTTTCGACCCCGAGGAGGTTGGCAACATGAACAAGGATCAGAAACAAACCGAAGACGCAGCCAATCATGATCCCTCGCCAAGGGACAAGATGGGCCCGTCCATCCTTGCGCATTGTCCCTGTTCGGGAATGGGCAAAAACGCCCAGACCACTCAAGGTGACGGCGAGGCCGAGGCTGATGATCCAGTCGAACATGACAGGTCTCCGGAAGCCCACGGACAATGCGGGGTCTTTGCCCAATACCACGGCCGTCGATACAGGTCCCATAGAGCCATGAAGGCCGCAATCGTGTGGAAGGGCCAGTAAAAGGGCTGGGTTAAAATAGCAAGCCACGGGGCGACGCCCTTAAACCGGGATGCCAATAGAACAGAAACAAGGGCCACGGTCAGGCCTGACAGGAGAAGCGTCCAGCCCGTGGCCCCCAGATATAATCGGTCATGCCAGAGGGTGACAGCAATCACCAGTGATGCCGGACCGTAAAGAAATGGCGTCAGAACACTGGCGCCAAAGGTCAGCTGCAGAAAAAAGAAGCGCCATAGGCCGAGCTGTTGAGCCAGAAGACGGGGCTGACGCATCAGCACCATCCAGGTCATCATATATCCCTTAATCCAGCGCACACGCTGAGGCAGCCATACGGAGAACCGGTTTGGCGCCACTTCAAAAGTGGGGCGCGATATCATGCCAACCTGATAGCCGAGTCTAGCCAAGCGAAGGCCCAAATAAGCATCTTCCGTCACATTCCAAGGGTCCCAGCCACCGACATCTCGCAGCGTTTTGGTCCGAAAGTGATTGCTGCTGCCCCCCAGCGGGACACGCATAGAGAGGGCTGCAAGGGCAGGTTTGATCAACCCGAACTCGACGCTGTATTCCAACCGCCACTGCCATGCGAGCCAGCGGTCCTTCTCGACCAGACCAATGAGAGGCGCCTGCAGCGCCACAATCTCGTCAGGCGCCTGAGAGAAGACCTGAAAAGCCTCCAGCAACTGATCCGGGGCAGGACAATCCTCCGCATCAAAGACACAGAGATATGCCCCACGCGCATGCTGCAAACCCTGATTCAGTGCATATGGTTTGCTTCGGGGTCCGCCTGGTGGAACCAGCGTGACCCGTGTCCCCGGCGGGAACGCCGCAGCAGCCACTGCCATTTGTGTGACCTCGTCATCAGCTTCCAGAAGAAGCTGGATATCAAGCCGGTCTTCTGGCCAGCAGAGGTTCGCCAAGGCCGATGCCAGCTGTTCCACAATTGGAGCCTCGTCACACAAAGGCACCAAAATGGAATAGATCGGTTTTTGGTCTGCCTCGGCAGAGCGGACCCAGCCAAGTTTCCGTCTCAGTCGGGATCCAAACACTGCGAGTCCGAGCCGGAGGGCCAGCATCCCCATGAGGAGGCCAAAAAGACAATACCCGAGGACCCGAATAACCGGAATGGGGGCGATGAAGAGCCCAAGGGCCAACCCCGAAAAAAGCAAAATCGTCAAAGACCGTTGAGCCCGGCTCGGGCCTCCACGACAGGACAGGGCCTGTGGCAGCCTCGGCGGCAACGTGGAATTGTGGACGTGGGGCATGGGTGACCTCTAAACACTGAACTACGATCCCCAGCACAGCCTTCGTCTCTCAACTTTTCACACGTCGCAACCCGCTCATTCTGGTAGGTTCAGGGACACGCCGGCAGCACGTCGATCAGGGCACGACCACTTTTCCACGCCCCCTCGACACGACCATCTGCAGACCAGTCACCACAGGCCCCGATCCTGAAATCATCTCGCCATAAGGATCCAGAAAATACGGCCGGTTTTGGACGGGCATAAAGCCAACGGTGAACACTCAGGAACTCCGGGGTGGGGGCACCGGACCGAAGCTGAAAGTCCGCAAAGAGCGTCGCGCCAACCGCCTCGGGATCGGCATCAACATGTCGCTGAGACCAGTCAGCAGTCGCCTGCAGGACCCATGCCTCGGCCTCGTGGCGGCCAGGTTTGGAGGATTCCCGGGAGACCCAGCCCAGCACGTCACCGCTGATCCTTGCGCCATCCCAAACAACTGGAACGGCCTGCGCGAACGAGCACATGGCGGTCCAGCACGGCTCCGACTGAACGGATCTGACCGACTCAGACAGGCCGGGCGCCACGGAAGCAAGTAGATTTGCCGCCTGTTCCGCAGGCGTGGCCACAATGACCCTTTCAAAGGGTCCACTGCAAGGCGCCTGCGCCAGCGTCAGATAAACGCCATCATGCCTCTCCTCCAGACCCACAACCTGATGCCCCCAATGGACCTCTAAACCCTGAGCCTCGGATCTGATCAGAGTGTTCATGCTGGGCACACCCACGAACCGGGGCTTGTCCTGCATCGGGTGAACATCTCCCGTCTCATCAATCTCGACGAGCCGCCCGCTCCAGGGAGCCACGACTCCTGCATCCTGCCAGGCAGCTACCGTCTCTGCAAAAGCCGGACTGGAGACAGTAAAGAATTGTGCACCATGATCGAAACGAAGATGGCCAAGTTCAGTTTCCGCCCGACGGGTTGACATCCGGCCGCCGGGCCCCCGCCCCTTATCAAAAGCCACGACCGAAATGCCGCGCGTGACCAAGGCCTTGGCCGCAGAAAGCCCTGCCAATCCGGCCCCGATGATTGCCACTGTCATGTCTGAGCCCTTCTTTTAGCTGGTTCGGACACAGGCGCCGATCCTGACTCCCGACTTAGACATTCTCCCCCAATGTCAAGCCGCATGCGACTTGACCAAGACCGAAGCTTTGGAGACAGACACGAATGGCCCGCCAAAAGCAGAAATCCGACCTTCCCTCAAAACTATGTCCCGTCTGCCAGAGACCATTTTCATGGAGACGGAAATGGGCTCGGAATTGGGACAACGTTAAATATTGCTCGGAACGTTGCCGTCGCACCGGGCCCATGCCTTAGGAGAGCCCAACCGGCCCGGTGGTTCAGCCGGACAGGTCGCGCGGATTTATAAAGCCCGCAAGAGAAAAAGCGTGCGTGGCAAAGGGCGCCTCCTCCTTCATCTCGAACAGAGCAGCGGCGCCAGTTGGAAGCTCTTGGGCAAGACGCGTCATGGCCTGTTGGTCGGATGCTCCACCCTCGCGAACCATTCGTATGCACAGATCATGCAGACCAGGGTTATGGCCTATCAGCATGATGCATCCAGCTTCCTTGAGGCTGTCCAGAATATCGGTAATGCCTCTATCAGTAGCGAGATAAAGATCATCATTAAACCGAAAGTCGCACTCCGGCAGAACATCGCTCAGCAAGGCAAGCGTTTCTCGGGTTCGCCGGGCCGTCGACGCCAGCACCAGATCAGGACGCCACCCCTTCTGCCGAAGCATATGCGCCACCTTTTTCGCCTCCTCGCGTCCGGAAGGCATCAATCCCCGACCGTGATCGTCTACGCCCTCTGTCCAGGGTTCTGTCTTGGCGTGACGCATCAGAATCAAGCGCTTCATTAAGGCTCCAAGAATGGCAGTGCAGGAAAACTAAAGGACCAAGTCAGTCCGCTCCTGTTGAGACCGTCACCCATACGCCCCACTTTCTTCCCAGAAATCAAGTCTCAGTACTGGAGAAACCCATGACTCTTCTGCTCGGCGATACCGCGCCAGACTTCGAAGCTGAAACCACCCAGGGCCGGATACGCTTCCATGACTGGATTGGCGATGACTGGGCAATCTTCTTTTCGCACCCAGCTGATTTCACGCCTGTTTGTACCACCGAGCTGGGATACACTGCAAAGCTGTCAAATGCCTTGGCCGCAAGGGGCGCCAAAGCCATCGTGATTTCGGCCGATACGGTAGAAAGCCATCAGGCCTGGATCCGGGATATAGAAGACACGCAGGCGGCCCAGGTCGACTTCCCAATCATCGGAGACCCGGACCGAAAAGTGGCGACATTATACAATATGATCCACCCGAATGCCGATGCGAAGCTCACCGTTCGGGCCGTTTACGTCATTGACCCGGCCAAGAAAATCCGCGCCAGTATCATTTATCCGCCTTCAGCCGGCCGGAACTTCGATGAAATCCTTAGGCTGCTGGACAGTCTTCAGCTGACCGATGGCCACAGGGTTGCGACACCGGTGAACTGGCAGCAGGGCGACGATGTCATCATTGTCCCCAGCCTGACCTCTGCAGACGAAATCGCCCGGCTTTTCCCTCAGGGCTACAGGGAAATTCGCCCCTATCTGCGATTTACACCGCAACCGTCTGGCACACTCCGCTGACTCAGGCGGGAAATGACATGCGACCATTCACCAGGTCGGAATAATCCTGGACAAGCGCTTCGGAAATGTCGCTCGGCTTGTAGATGATGCCCCCGATTTCGGCCACCGGCGTCACCTCTGCAGCTGAACCGGTGATAAAACATTCAGAGAAGGTGGCTAACTCGTCCGGCATAATCGCCCGTTCAATCACCTCAATCTGACGCGCCTGCGCAAGTTTGATGGCCGTCTGACGCGTGATGCCATTGAGAAAGCAATCGGGCGTCGGCGTATGCAGCACACCGTCGCGGACAAAGAAGATATTGGCTCCAGTCGCCTCCGCGACTTGCCCTCGATAGTCCAGCATCAGCGCATCGGCATAGCCGTCGCGCTCTGCTGCGTGCTTGGACAAGGTACAGATCATGTACAGCCCGGCCGCTTTCGCATGACACGGTGCCGTATCAGGTGCCGGACGACGCCACTCGGCGTGGGTCATATGAATGCCCTTCATCTTTTCAGCAAAGTAATCGCCCCAGGGCCACACAGCGACGGCCAGATGAATTGTGTTGTTCTGCGCCGAAACCCCCATCATCTCGCTGCCCCGCCACGCAAATGCCCGCACATAAGCTTTGTCCAGACCCGACTTGGCGAGGGCCTCAGTCTTGATGGCCTCGAGCTCTTCGATGGTAACGGGCAGTTCAAATCCCATGATCTCCGCGGACCGAACCAAGCGCTGAGAATGCCGCAAAGACTCAAAAATGCGCCCGCCATAGGCTCGTTCGCCTTCGAAAACGCAGGAGGCGTAATGCATAGCGTGGGTCAGAACATGCACTTTAGCCTCTCTCCAAGGCGTGAACTCACCATCCATCCAGATGTATCCATCGCGATCATCAAAAGGCTGATCTGCCATAGGGTTTTCCTGTCTTGCAAAGTCTAGCGGGAGTCCTCATTCTCAAACCCCTATGGCAGATGTCAACCGAAACCGCACCAGCTCAACTGGCTTTGATCCACGTCTCTTCCTGCGCGATGAGGAGCTGGATAATGGGATCGCCCTTCTGCTCGCCGGAGAGCGTGCCCTGATCAACCTCGCGGAGCCGCTCATCTCGCTTCCGGATATGCCCCCCCTGGCAAAGAGAGTCCTCATCGCCGCACGGTTTCAGCCAGGTCAGACGGTGCGGGCCCTCGGTCATCACCTTGGAACGACAACCCCGACCCTGGCCCGTATTCTGGGGCAGCTGGATAAAGGCGGTCTGATCGAGCGCCGCGCGACAAGAACCGACCGAAGGTCAAAAGCGGTGTTCCTCAGCACAGAAGGAAAAAGGCTCACGGACGAAGCCACTATTGTCCTTCGGGATCGACTCCGAGAGGCCTATCGACAGGCCGGTGCCAATGCCGTTGTCGGGAAACGCGCTGTGCTGAAAGCTCTGCTGACATGACGCAATCTCATATCCTTGTCGTCGACGATGATGATCGTATCCGAAACCTTCTGAAACAGTTCCTCGCAAGGCAGGGACACGCCTTAACAACGGCCCCGGATGCCGCGACCACTCGCAAGCTGTTACAGACGCTCCGCTTCGATCTCATCATTCTGGACGTTATGATGCCAGGCGAAGACGGGCTAGCCTTGCTGGAGGCGCTGCGAGATGCGGGGGATCGGACGCCGGTCCTGCTGCTGACCGCGAGGGGCCAGGCCAGCGACCGGATTGAGGGCCTTCGACTGGGTGCCGATGACTACCTCCCAAAGCCGTTCGAACCTGAGGAACTCGCGCTCAGAGCCGCGGCCATCCTGAGACGCCTTCGAAACCCCGCCCCCCCTCGGGAAATCGAAATGTCGGGGCTCGTCTTCGATCTGCGGCGCGGCTGTCTTCTGGGCCCCACCGGACCGATCCGGCTGACGGAGAGCGAGCAGCAGCTGCTTAGCATTCTCGCACGCCATGCCGGCGAACCGGTTTCAAGAGAGATGCTGGCAGCGGGACCGTCATCCGGGACCGAGCGCAGCATTGACGTGCAGGTCACCCGCTTACGGAAGAAAATAGAACCGGACCCCAAGATCCCGATCCATATCCAGACCGTGAGAGGCATTGGATACCGCTTGATGCCGGATTAGGCCGTCCCCCGCCCCGCGCTTCCTTTAAGCCCTGTTCAGGTCTCGCAAGCATGCGTATACCAGGCTCATGCAGGCTCCTCCACCCTATGGCACCTATGCACCCGGCGTCCTGACCGGCCTGACTTTAGCCCTGACCCGACACACCCCTCTGGGCCGGGGTCAGGCGCGCAAGCAGTTTGCCCAGCTGGTTCGCACTTTGAATGCCGGCCACCCTCTCGATGTAAGTCTCTATGGCGGACGCGCCCGCCTTCATCACACCGGGAACCTGTCGGAAATGAAGGCTTTGCTGAACCCCGCCCGATATGCTCGTGAAGAGTACGCCTTCTGCAGGAAACATATGCCCCGGGACGGTGGCACCTTTCTTGACATCGGCGGCAATGCTGGCGTGTTCAGCCTGTTTGTGGCCTCCCTCATGCGCAGCGGAACGATATTGATCGCAGAACCCCAGCCGAGCATGCTGGAGCGTCTGGAAACCAATCTTACACTGAACCCGGAGCTGGAGGGCCGGCTCGCAATCCATGTGCTTCGAAGCGCGATAGGCGGCGACGCCCCCGGGACACTTACGCTCTCTGTGCCCGACTCGGCCGGTCAGGCATCGGCGCGCCCTGTCGCGGGCGTGCCGACACTGGACGTGCCGGTGGTGCCCATGAAGGCAGCACTGGAAGAGCGGGGCGTGGACCATCTTGACCTTCTGAAGCTGGACGTTGAGGGCTACGAGGACGATGTGATCTTTCCCTTCTTCGAGACAGCAGAGGAGCAACTTTGGCCAACGGCCATCGTGATGGAGTGCTGTCATGCCGGACGCTGGAAAAGAGATTGTGATGCCCTGTTGAAAGACTGCGGATATGCCGTCATTCGCCGGGACCGAACCAATATGATGCTGCTACGGACCTGAAACACATGGCCAGCTTTCGCCTGCGTGACTTCACACCCAAGGGCCTCTATGCCCGGCTCACCACGCTGGTCGCCGTGCCCGTTATTGCCATCTTTGCGATTACGACCCTGTACTATTACCAGTATCACATTCGGGAAGTGAACGAGAAACTCTCCCAGTCGATTGCGAGGGAAGTCGCTCTTATCAGCGACATGTGCGCCCGGACCACCCTCTCCGAGACCGCAATTGCAGAACTGGAGGATAAGCTTGGCCTGTCCATTGACTGCGCTTATGCCCGCGATCTCGCCTGGCCTGAAGATGCGCGTCCCCGGTTCAGCTATGCCAGTATTCTGCGCCAGCAGCTCGATAACGTCACCGAACGCGAGATCGACTTCCGAACCATTGAACAGGGCTCTATTCTGGACTTCCGGGCCGTGACGGGACCTTCAGTTGCACGTGTCTTAATCAGCCGGAAACGGGCCCTCGCCGCCAACACGCATTTCACCATTGTCTGGGTTCTTCTCGGGGCCATGTTCATGCTCGGGCTGGCCTTTGCCTTTCTTCGCAATCAGGTTCGATCCATCCTCGAGCTGACCGAAGCAGCCAAGGCCTATGGGCGTGGCCGGAATACGGCCGATTTCCACCCCTCCGGCGCGACCGAAATTCGGGATGCCGTGCGTGCCGTTGCGGACATGCGTGCCCGCCTGACAAGTTTCGCGGATCAACGAACCTCCATGCTCGCCGGCGTCAGCCATGATTTAAGGACGCCCTTAACCCGGTTGAAGCTGCAGCTGGCCATGATGGAGCCGTCCGACGAGATCGACGGGGCCCGGGCCGATCTCGACGAGATGTCGCGTATGCTGGACGAGTACCTCGCCTTTGCCAGTGGCGAAGAAGGCGAGCAAGCCGATCAGGTCCGGCTGGATCACATGGTCGGCGCCTTGCTGGAGCGGTTTGATCGGGCCCATCTTGTTGCGTCGTCTGACATTACCTTGACCGTCCGTCCGCTGGCCCTGAACCGGACATTGTCAAATTTGATCAACAACGCCATCCAATATGGCGAACGCTGCGATGTTCAGATCAAAAAAGGGGAACATGAAGCGGAGATTCTGGTCGATGATGACGGCCCCGGAATTGCGCCGGAGGACCGGGAGGCGGCCTTCAAGCCCTTCCACCGGCTCGACAAAGCCCGGACACAGAATTTTGCAGGCACCGGTCTCGGACTCACCCTGGCACGGGATTTCGCGCACGCACATGGTGGAACAATCGGGCTTGAGGACAGCCCCTTGGGTGGCCTACGGGTCCGCCTGAAGCTGCCCTACTAGGCCGATCCGGGAGAGCTGGCCTCGCCGCGGCGCGATCGGAGCCGACCAAGCCAGCTCATCCGCCGGCCTGCTTTAACCAGTTCGGAGTCTAGCACGGACATGGTCCGGGACAGATCCGCGCTGGTCTCGTCCAGCCACGCCGTCTCTGCCCGCCCGTAAATCCAGGCCAGACCCGCAAGCCGAAACTGGTGGGTCAGGCCATGCGTCGCATCCAGACCGGAACAGGCCAGTGCCCAGCGGGCAGTGGCCAAGCGCGCGCGCCCGCGCAGGACCTGCCCCTCTACCGACCCATCCCGCCAGCGCAAGTACGACATGAGGCCGGGCCGCCTCTCTTCCATAGCTTCAAAGCGCAGCATCAGCACATCAAAGAGTCGTGTCCGGGGACTTTCATCCGGATCGAGGGACCCTTCGCTCATGGCCTCGTCCAGATGGGATTCAAGCGCCCGGGTCAGAGAGCTTTTGTCGGCTACACCGTGAAACAAGTCCAGCCCGTGACCGGCGTCCCGGGCGATTTCCGACAGGGTGAGTTCGTCCCAGGAACGGTCTTCCGCCAGCTTCAGCGCAGAATCGAGAGCCGCCTGCAAAATTGCTTCCCGTCCGGTCATGATGTCCTGCTCCTGGTCATGAGGAGCATGTGGCCTCATCATAGAGCAGTTCAAGAGCTCATGACGTCATCGGGGGTTTTGACCGGATCCGGTCAAAGAGCTCGTAGCTGACCACCCCGCCGATCATCGCGATCAGAAACAGGAGGACGGGCGGGCCGCCGACCAGACCGAGCGTGATCGCGGGCCCGGGGCACAAGCCAACCAGCCCCCATCCCATCCCGAACAGACCTGCCCCT